>DMQW01000335.1:0-3185 GCA_003455565.1 Limisphaerales bacterium | reverse complement strand
TGCTACATCTGCAAAAAAGATTATTCCACCATCCACCATTTCTACGACCAGCTTTGCCCGAAGTGCGCGGAGCTGAACTTTTTCAAGCGCACGGAGACGGCGGATTTGCGCGGGCGCGTGGCGCTGCTCACCGGCGGACGCGTGAAGATTGGTTATCAGGCCGGCATCAAACTGCTGCGCGCCGGGGCGCAACTCATCGTTTGCACGCGTTTCCCGCGCGACTCGGCGATGCGATACGCGGCGGAACCAGACTTCAAGGACTGGGGCCCTCGCCTCGAAATTTTCGGCCTCGACCTGCGCCACACACCAAGCGTGGAGGCGTTTTGCAAGCATCTGCTCACCACGCGTTCGCGGCTGGATTTCATCATTAACAACGCCTGCCAGACCGTGCGGCGTCCGCCGGATTTTTACGAGCACATGATGGAACGCGAGAACGGGTCATTGCATGACCTGCCACCAGATGTTCGTTCATTGCTCGGTGCTTACGAAGGTTTGCGCGGCTATCACATGCTGCCGGAAGGCGAATCGGCTCGCGGGGACGCTCGCCCCACCGCTTGGATTCGGTTGAAGATTCGGAATGAAATGCCAGCAGCGCCTCGCGCACGGCTTGGGCGGTGAATTTTCTAATTTCAAATTCGCGATGAAATTTCACCTCGCGCTTGGCCGGATGGATGTTCACGTCCACGGCGGCGGGATCAATTTCGAGGAACAGGCAGCAGACCGGGTAGCGGCCTTTCATCAGCGAGTTGTGATAACCTTCGATGAGCGCGTAGTTGATGCCACGATTTTCCACCGGACGGCGATTCACAAAAACGAACTGGCTTTCGCGTGTCGCGCGCGAGACGCCGGGCGAGCCGATCAAACCCCAGATGCGGATTTGAGATTTCAGATTTGAGATTTCCGAGGCCGAGGGTTTTTCCGGCGAGGCAGTTTCAAAAATGTCCGTTTCTTCCGACACGGAATTGTCTTCGTCGAGCGATGCGGAAAAATTCACAGGCAAAAGTTTTTCATCGCCGAGCAGCGCGCGGAGGCGTTCGCGCAAAGCCCCGATGCGGCTGGAAATCACGCGTTCACTTTTGACGGCGGGCAGTTGCCAGACGTTGCGGCCATCTTTGACGAAGGTGAAGGCGACTTCAGGAAACGCGAGCGCGGCGAGCGTGAGATAATGCTGGATGTGCGCGGCCTCGGTTTCTTCCGTGCGGAGAAATTTCCGGCGGGCGGGCAGATTGTAAAAAAGTTGCCGCACTTCGATGCTGGTGCCGGGCGCACTGCCGGCAGCTTTGACTTCGGCAATCGTGCCGCCGTTGATGATGATTTGCGTGCCTTCAGGCGAAGTGCTTTCACGTTCGCGCGTGGTCAAAATAAAACGGCTGACGCTGGCGATACTGGGCACGGCTTCGCCGCGAAAACCCAGCGTGACGATGGACGCCAAATCTTCGGCGCGCTGAATTTTGCTGGTGGCGTGGCGTTCGAGGCAGAGCAGGGCGTCGTCGCGGCTCATGCCGGTGCCGTCGTCGGTGACACGGATGAGGCTGCGTCCGCCAGCACCGATTTCAATGGTGATTTTTTTGGCGTCGGCGTCGAGGGAATTTTCGACGAGTTCCTTCACGACGCTGGCGGGGCGTTCAACCACTTCGCCGGCGGCGATCTGGTTGGCGACCTGTTCGGAAAGGAGCCGGATGCGGTTCACGACGGAAATTTCAAGTTTCGACAGGCGAATGTCGAATTGAATTTTTCGCGGCGCTCAATTTCTTTGCGCGATGGGCAGGGTAAAACGGAAAATCGCGCCGCGACCAGCTTCGCTGCGCACATCAATTATCCCGCCGTGGTCCTCGACAATTTTTTTGCAGATCGAGAGGCCGAGGCCGGTGCCGTGGGCCTTGCCGTGCGTGGCGAAGGGCTGGAAAAGTTCGCCGACGATTTCCGGGGCGATGCCGGGGCCGGTGTCCTCGATCTCGGTGACAATTTCTTTTTCGTCGAATTGGAAGCGGAGGAGAATTTTCCCACCGTCGAGCATCACGTCGGTGGCGTTGTGGACGAGGTTGAAAAAGACGCGGCTCAAGCGGCGCGGATCAAACCGCACGGCGACGGCGGGCGGAACATTTTCCATTTCGATCTGCGCGGATTTGAGTTCCGCCTCGGAACGGAGATCGCCGATCAATTCCAGGATGAAGGCGCGGTAATCGCCGGGTTTGAGTTCGCCATCTTTCCTTGAGCCTTGGGTGAAAATCAGGATGTCGCTGACCATGTCGCTGATGCGTTCGACCTGTTTGCGGATGCGGAGCCGGGACGTGGCGCGGATTTCCGGGCTGACGCTGGGCAGGTCGAACATTTCGGCGGAAAGACTGATGATGCTCAACGGATTTTTGAGGTCATGGACGATGCCTTGCGCGAAACGGCCAATGGCGGCGAAGCTTTCCGCTTGAACAAGTTCGCGGACGTGCAATTGGTTGAACTCCCGCAGACGATGACTGATTTGTTGCAACAGGGCAAACGCGAGGCCGGGCGAGCGTTCGATGAATGACAGCATTTCGCCGCGTGGCAGAAAATAAACTTCGGTGTCGGGGCCGGCTGAAGCCGAAGCGGAACGCGGACGATGTTCGATGATGGCCATTTCCCCAAAAATTTCACCGGGGCCAAGCTGGGAAAAAACCCGGCGGGCAACCCCGGTGCCGGCCGAGATTTCCACGAGGCCGGCTTTGACGAAATAAACACCATCGCCAGGCGTGCCTTCATGGAAAATTTCCTGACCGGCGGCAAACTGGCGTTCCTGCGCGATGAGCCGCAGAGCCTGCAGTTCAATGCGGTTCAGTTGGCGAAACAGCGGGATGGCTTCCAGTGTGACCATTGGGGCAAGCTTATGGCAAAAACAACTTGGTTAAAAGCAGGAAAAGCGCGGGTGCGTGGATTCCACCCGGCCTTTGGAGTAAAAGTGGAGCCAAGGCATGATAAGTTGATTGACAAAGCGCTGCTAAATTGTAACATTACCTCATTCGGGTAGCAGCACGTTTCTTCAGCGGGGTTCCCCACCCCCACCTCCTTGGCGTCTGCTGCCCGGATTTTTTAACTGCTAAAACTTCCCCAACCAAAACTTGACGGCGGGCAAAACTTTTTTTATCGTCCCGTTCCCCTTCGCGGGGGGTGTAGCTCAATTGGTTAGAGCGCTGCCCTGTCACGGCAGAGGT
>DMQW01000272.1 GCA_003455565.1 Limisphaerales bacterium | reverse complement strand
GGTCAACACATCACCATCCCGGCCAGCGGCAAGGTGACCACCGGTTCGCTCCCGTCGGCGCCGCAAGCGCCGCCGCCGGCCGCCAGCGCCATCGCCTCCTCGGCGGGGGCGAAAGTGGCATTGCATTTGAAAGTCCCCGTGCATGACACGCCGGCGGAATCGTTGATCGGCAAAACCAAGCCGCCGTTGGAAGTCGTGCAAAAAGGCGCGGGCAAACGGCTGCGCAGCCACACCATCCGCCACGCGAGCTGCATCGAAAACGGCCATGACCTGTTTGACGAAAAAGTTTCGGAGTTTTTACAGGAAGTTACCGAGACCAACATCGTCAGCATCCACACCATCGGCTACGAACACTTCGATGTGGGCATCCAAAAAATCCTGACCGACTACGGCGTGCTGGTGATTTACCGGGGCTGAATGGCTTTGACTTGATTTAAATTGGCCGCTAAAGTCCGCACATGAAACTCCGGTTGGGATTCTGGTTTTTGTTGGCCGTCGTGGTGGTGCTGCTTCCGGCACGCTCGCCCGCGCCGTTGATGTATGTGCCCGGCGAGGGCTGGTATTACGAATCATTCGGCGAAAACGGCAAGTGGCAGCGCACCCGCGCCAAGGATCAGCTTGAGGTCGCCGAGCAGGCGTTCACCAACCGCGATTACAAAATCACCATGCACGCCGCCCACCGCGTTCTTCGCGTGTGGCCGCTGTCGGACTACGCCCCGCGCGCGTCGTATCTGGTTGGCCGCTGCCTGGAAACCGCGCACAAGGACGAGGCCGCCTTCAACGCCTACCAGAAAATCATCGGGAAATATCCCCGCAGCAGCGAATACACCGAAGTCCTCTGGCGCCAATATGAAATCGCCAACCGCTTCCTCGGCGGCGAGTGGTTCCGGCTGTGGAACACCATTCCCATTTATTCCTCGATGGATGAGACCGCGAAACTTTACGAAAAAATCGTCGGCAACGGCCCCTACAGCGAAGTCGCCCCGCACGCGCAATTGCGCATCGGGGCCGCGCGCGAAAAGCAAAAAAATTATTCCGCCGCAGTGAAGGCTTACGAAACCGCCGCCGACCGTTATCATGACCAGCCGGAAATCGCCGCCGACGCGATGTATCGCGCCGGGCTGGCCTGGCAAAAACAGGCGGACACCGCTGAATACGACCAGAGCGCGGCGGCGCAGGCCATCGCCGCCTACACCGATTTCAAGACGGTTTTCCCCGACGACAAACGCGTGGCCGACAGCCAGAAAGCCGTCGTCAAACTCAAGGCCGAACAGGTGCGCGGCAGTTTTGAAGTCGCGCAGTTCTACGAGAAGAGCCACAAATGGGCCGGAGCCGTGGTCTATTACAACGACGTGCTGCAGCTGGACGCCAATTCGCCGCTCGCCGCCCAGGCACGGCAGCGCATTGAAACTTTGAAGCCGCGTCTGGCGTCGGCAAATTAAAACTCATGCGCGCGCTGAAATTATTTTTCTGCTGTCTCGCCGCCGCTGCGTTCACCGGCTGCGCGAGTTATCATCTCGGCCCGGCCAATGGCGCGGTGGCCGGTGACAAATCGGTCGAAGTCCTGCCGTTCAACAACCAGACGCTTCAGCCCCGCCTCGGCGACGCCATCACGCAAGCCGTCCGGCAGCGTTTGCAGGCGGATGCCACCTTCCATCTGGCCACCAGCCAGCCGGGCGACATCGTCGTGACCGGCGTCGTCACCCGCTATGCCCGGGAAGGTTTGAGTTATCTGAACACCGACGTGATCACTCCGGAGAATTACCGCGTCGGCCTCGTTGCGCACGTCACCGTCCGCGAACGCGCCACCGGCAAATTGCTTTTGGAAAAAGATTTGAAGGCCTTCTCGCTGGTTCATGTGGGCACGGATCTGGCCAGTGCTGAACGGCAGTCGCTCCCGTTGATTGCCAATGATTTTGCCCGCGACCTTGTCGAGTTGCTGGCCGAGGGTGCCTGGTGATTTTTGAAACTTCTGGACATTTACCATTGTCGCAGCGGTGCTAATTGTCGCACTCGCGTCCAGTCGCGCGGAAGACAAACCCGCCGCGAAATCTGATTCCACTGAAGCGACCACGCCGGCTCCGAAAAAAGCCGGCCAGCCATAAAAGCCCCGTTAAGATAAAATTCCCAAGGCGGACAACCCTGTCCGCCTTTTTTTATTACCGCTTCCACCAGCCCGTCATGCGCTTGGGCTGCTGGGCTTGTTCCGGTGCCTGCGACTGCTGACGCAGCAGCAAACTGCGGGCGGCTTCCAGCGCCATGATGAATTCATCGTAGCTCAAAAACCGTTCGCCGGGATTCTTCGCCAGCGCGCGGCCCAGCGCGTCGCTGGTGGCCTGTGAAATTTCCGGCACGACCTGGTTCGCCGGGGTCAAAGCCGTATAAACATGGGCCTGCACCACCTCATCCGGCGTGGGCGCATCGAACGGCACATGGCCGGTCATGGCGTGATAAAGCGTCGCGCCCAGACTATACATGTCGGACAGAAAAGTTTCCGGCTCGCGCTTGATTTTTTCCGGCGCGACGTAATACGGCGTGCCGCGCGTGAATTCTCCCGATTCCTGCTCCGCGTCGGTCTTGCGCGCCAGGCCGAAGTCCACCAGTTTCGGTTCGTGGTCGGCATTGAATAAAATGTTGCCCGGCTTGATGTCGCAGTGGAGCAGGTCGTATCTCAACGCCATGTCCAGCGCGGAGGCGATTTTGATGCCGATGTCGAGCACCTGCAGTTCCGGCAGCAGGCGAAGTTTCTCAATGCGCGTGTCGAGGCTGCCTTGGTCAGCGAGTTCCATGACGAGGTAGCTTTCACCTTCCCATTCGTCAAAGGTGTAGATGTGGATGATGTTCGTGTGATTCAGTTTGGCGCAGGAACAGGCTTCGCGCCGGAACATTTCCAGCGACTTCGGTTCGCTCAAAATTTCCTTCTTCATCAACTTCACCGCCACGAACCGTTCCAGCATGGTGTCCCACGCGCGATAGACGATGGCCATGCCGCCGGAGCCGACCTTGGCGCGCAGTTCAAACTGCCGCAGCATCATCGGCATCATGATCGCATGGCCGCAATTCCGGCACTGCTCAGTCGCCAATGGCGGCAGGTCGCCGGGGATAAACGTCTTCTTGTCACAACCCGGACACGTCACCATCTTCAAAGGTTTGTTGCTGTCGCTCATGTAAGTAATTCCACTTTACCACTCGTGCCGAATCCGACAAGCGAGGAAATTTTCGGCCATCCTAATCTTAATCTTGCTCTTAATCGTAATCGCCCTGCGGAACAGAACAGATTATGATTGGATGACGATTAAAAATATGACTCACCAAAAATTTGACAAACCACCTCGTTTATTGTTTAATGACCGCGTCGAAATGAAAACTGCGTTCACCAAACAAGTAACGATGCACACGCCGAGCAATGGCTGGATGGCCATTTGTCAGCGCGCGTCCCGTCTTATTGGCGTCGTGGGAATAAAATTCTAAAACAGAAATTTTTCTAAAACCCGCGATTGCCCCGGCAGTCGCGGGTTTTCTGTTTTAACAACCAGCAACCAAAGAAAGAAACAAAAAAATGAATACAAATAAAAACCGGGTGGCGACGAGATTCGCCCCCGAAACGCGGTTCGAGCTGCGGCCTGCGCCGCCCGCTCCGTTCCGCGCCAACCTCGAAAGCAATTTCGAGCAGCTCAAAAACCGTTTGCTCGCCGAGCACCTCGCCGGCAACGAACAGCCCGGACTGAACGCCGCGCTCCGGCGCGCCGCCAACGAAGCCGCCGCGCTTGCGTGGGTCACGCGCTACCCGCTGCTCGTGTTCCCCGCGTTGTTCGAGGAAAAAACCGCCGCCGCCGTGCGCCAGGCCGAACGGCAGGCGCGCATCTACGCCGACAGCCGCGAACTCGTCGCCGCATGAAAACGCGAATGATTAAAGTGGGGACACAGGCCGGTGAGAAGTCGTTTGCACGGGCGAAATAATTTTCGCGCCCGCGCCAACTGCTTCTCGCCGCGCCTTTTTGTTTCCGGGAAACCATCGGCTGTAAATACTGTAGAGCATTAAGCCCGAACTCCGAAATGGAAAAAGGGGCGCTTTGCGGCAAGATCTGTGGGCATAGGGATTGATGCTAAAACCACCCGGCTCGACCCTGCACAAAACGACCCGCACCGAAATTACCCCGCTCTTTGGCGATGCCAAGCTGGTTTTGGACGAAACGCCCAAGGCCATCTCCCCCCTTCGGTGGGCTGGCCAGTTTCATTTCCTTTCTGGGGCAGATCGGTTTCGCCCGCGAGGTGCAACAACATCTGCCGTTTGCCGAACCGGCTGCCAACAACGCCATCCCGTTGGCGCATTCGCTCACGGCGTTTCTGATGTCGGTGGTGGTGGTCGGCGCGCAATGTTTCGCTCACTGTGAATGGTTGCGGGCGGATCGCGTCTTGCGCGCCATGCTGGGGGTGGAGAGCTTTCCCAGTGATGATACCATCCGCAACTTTTTCCTGCGCTTCTCCCAAGAGCACATCGAGGCCTTCTGGCGGCCGCTCTGGCGCTGGCTGCTCTTATTGCTCAAGTGTCCCAACGGCGGCTTCGCGCTGGATCTGGATTCGACGGTGTTCTGCCGGGAAGGAAAACCGGAATGGGTGACCCCTTCCATCAGCACCCGCTTGACCTGTTTGATGCCCGTGACTTGATCCTCGACGGTAAGCTGGGCGTAATAACGCCCGTTGCGTTCCCATAGGCCGCGAATCGGACGCTTGCGCTTGTCCATGACCTTGCTGTATGCTGCGCACCGATGTTGATTTGGACTAACAACTGTGCGCTTGGCGATATGGCTTCCCGTGTCAGCGGATTGCATGCCGTCACACTAGCCAATGTTAATGTCAGACAGGTGTATCGGTTGTAAGTTGTTGGTAATCACGTTGCCCACGTGGCGGAATTGGCAGACGCGCTAGATTCAGGTTCTAGTGAGTAACATCATACAGGTTCAAGTCCTGTCGTGGGCACCACTTTTTAATGCGGTTTTGGCGAATTTAGTTGCTTTCCTGACGGATTCCTGACAGTATGGGGACATGAAAAAGATTGGGTTTCCTGTCACCGTCAAACGCGGCTCTGTGGCCGTCAAAATCTACTGCACGCCCACTCATGGCTGCGATTCCTTCACTCTTTCTTACTATCAAGACGGGGTCAGGAAACGCCCGACTTTCCCCTCTTTGCAACTGGCAAAGGATGAAGCCAACGCGGTCGTCAACCGGCTCGGCAATTCTGATTCGGATGTTTTAACCCTGACGAGCGCAGATCGCGCGGCCTACCTGCGCGCCCGGCAATTGCTCGACCCGTTCGGTCTGGCTATCGAGACGGCGGCGGCGCAAGTCGCGGATGCCAGAAAACTTCTCGGCGATGTGCCGCTGGTTCAAGCAGTCGAGTTCTACATGAAGCGTCACCCGGCTAAATTGGAGTTCAAGCCGGTCAATGTTGTTGTGGCCGAATTATTGGCGGCGAAAAAAGCGGACGGGTGCAGCGAGCGTTATCTGGAAAGCCTGCGGTATTGTCTGGGGAAATTCGAGGGGCGTTACCAGATGAACATCAGCGCGGTCGCCGGGACGGATGTGGATGTCTGGCTGCGGGCGTCCGGGCTTTCGCCGCGCACGCGGAACAACATCCGAAATTCAGTGCATACGCTGTTCGGCTTCGCGAAGGCCAAACGGTATTTGCCGAAAGACCATGATGAAATTGAATCGGTGGCCGTCGTGAATGACCGCGAGGGCGACATTGAAGTTTTCACGCCAGCGGAACTTGCGGAGATTTTGAAATCCGCCAGCGAGCGGATGATTCCGTTTCTCGTGCTGGGGGCGTTCGCGGGCATCCGGCACTCGGAAATTCAACGGCTGGACTGGAAGAACATTCATTTTGACGACGGCATTATTGAAATCGGCGCGGCCAAGGCGAAAACGGCTAGCCGTCGCATTGTGCCGATTGTGCCGAACCTGCGGGAATGGCTGGTGAAATTCCGGCAGGATTCGGGGCTGGTCGTGACGCACAACAACGTCGCGTTTGAACTGCATATCATCACCAAGCGGGTGAATGAAGCGCGGCGGACGGCGTGGGCGGCGGCAAAGGGAATTAAATTGAAGCCGGTGAAATCGAAACACGGCACGCCAGCCAAGCGAGTGCGGGCGGGCGGGAAACAAAAGGGCGACGTGCCGCCGGGCGCGGAGACGGCAAAAGAGGAGCATTGGAATCCGTTCGCATGGAAACACAACGCGCTGCGGCACTCGTTTATCAGCTACCGCGTGGCGGCGACGCAAGATGTCGCCAAAGTTTCGTTGGAAGCCGGGAACTCGCCACAGATGATTTTCAAGCATTACCGCGAACTCGTGCGCCCGGCGGATGCGGTCAAGTGGTTTGCGATTGGGCCGAAAAGCTGAAATTGGGAAAGCTGAAACCTGAAATTGAATCCGCCGGCTGCCGGGACAACACGAAAATCCGAAGGAAAATATTTTCGGATGGACAGGCTTTGTCCGGGTCGTGTGATAATATGATGGCATGTGCGGGCGATACATGGCGGCGAAAGGTTTCTCCGATATTTGAATATTTTTGGCGGCGTAAGAATTTCTAATCATTTTGATTGTATTGGACTTTCCTGCCCACGGGTTTCAATATCTTGCGCGTTGCCCAATCAATTTAATCTACGGGATTTAGTATGGAAGTGTTGGTTGATTATGACAATTTAGAATCGGCTGAACCGAGCCTAGCCCGGGCAGGCCTTTTCACGCTTTTTTCACAATTGGTAGCTGTCGTCGGTCCGCGCAGGAATACAGTGCCTGAACGATGCCGCATCCGGCTTTATGGTGGCTGGTATGAAAAAGAAAACATCACGCGCAAGGCGGAAAGGTTGATAGCCGACATTGATAGAACTTTTCCGATGCTCATGGTTTGGGTTAAACCGACTAAGGAAAATCCAGATGAAAAAAACAAATGTCTGACCCAAGTTGAGATGGCATATAGTCTGGAGGCGCATCCGGGGCGGCATTTATTTCGGACCATCAGGGCGCGCAGCATAGACACGCGAATTGAATGTGATACTGACTATTTTGATGCCTGCCAGGAAAAGTGGTGTCCTATGCGAGAGGTAGCAGAATTCTTGGAGAAGCAGAAATGTCCCATGGATGACTGCACGGTGTCACAAACGGATGTGCTTTGGAAAAGGGAGCAAAAACTGATTGATACCATGATCACTTCCGACCTGATTTTTCTCGCAAGCAAAGGTTGGCCTTGCATCGATTTGGT
>DMQW01000008.1 GCA_003455565.1 Limisphaerales bacterium | reverse complement strand
CGGCGGAAGTTTCGATGAGGAGCTGGCCGCCTTTGGGCATGGCGTCGCGGGCATTGACCGACAGATTCATGAGGATTTGATCAACCATGCCCGCGTCGGCATGAACCAACAACGGCTGGGGAGAAAACTTAAATTGCATCTGGACATCCTCGCCGAGGGTGCGTTGCAGCATTTTGGTGATGCTGGTGACGACTTCGTTCAAATCAAGGTCGCGCGGTTGCAAGGCCTGTTTGCGGCTGAACAGGAGCAACTGGCGGGTGAGGTCGGCCGCGCGCTGGGTGGACTTTTCAATCTCGCTGGCAAAATCCAGTTGTTTGGCAGAAATGTTTTGCTCCGTCTTCAGCAGACCTGCCTGCAATTGAATCACTGCCAGGATGTTGTTGAAATCGTGCGCCACCCCGCTGGCAAGCTGGCCGATGGCCTCCATTTTCTGCGACTGACGAAATTGTTCTTCGAGCTGTTTTCGCTTTGTGATATCGCCCGCGTAGCAATGCACCACGTGGTTGAGCGTCACGGGGAAGAACGACCACGAGATCGTGCGGTTCTTGGCGTGCGTTTCCAAACGGAGGAGCGGCTTGGTCGTGGCCAGGCAGTCGCGCACGATGGCGGCGGTATTGGGCGGCAGAATCTGGGCAGGATGTTCCTGGCCGAACGTGCGCGCAATCTGGAGAGCGGCGTCGTTGAAATACCTGACTTCACCCGTCGTGGACAATTCCAGCACAGGATTGGGATTGAAGTGAGCGAAAGCCGCCTGCCGCTGAATTTCACCCTCGGCCTGCTTGCGTTCGGTGACGTCCTGTTTGATGTCCACGAAATGCGCGATCTGGCCGTCTGCGCCCCGCACCGGTGTGATCGTCATTTCCACGGTGTAGAGCTGGCCGTCCTTGCGCTTGTTAACCACTTCGCCGTGCCAGACATTGCCTGCCAGTATTGTCTGCCACAAGCCGGCGTAAAATTCCGGCGGATGCTGGCCGGATTTCAGAATGCGCGAAGTGCGCCCGATGGCTTCATCGGCGCTGTATCCCGTGAGCTTGGTGAAAGCCGGGTTGACCCATTCAATTTTTCCGGCGCGGTCGGTGATGCAAATGGCGTTGGCGGCGGCGGTCAGGATGCTGAACTGCAAATTTATCTCCTCCTCCGCCCGCTTGCGCTCGGTGATGTCGTGCGCTTCCACCAGCAGCGCGGGCTGGCCCTGGAATTGAAACCGGGTCGAAGTGGCTTCCACTTCCACAACCGAGCCGTCCAGCCGCAGAAGTTTCTGCTCGAGCAAAGGCAGCGGCTGCTCTTGGTGCGCCGCTTGAACGATGCGGTCGCGGATGAGGTCATGAAAATCCGGGTGGATGAAGTCGAACACGTCCCGCCCGAGCAATTCATCCGGCTGGCTGGCGCCGAACAATTTGAGGGCCGCCGCGTTGACCAGCACGAACCGGTTCTGTTGCAGGATAAAAATGTAATTGGGCGAAGATTCCACCACCTTGCGGTATTGTTCCTCGCGTTCTTGCAACACAGCTTCAGCCTGTTTGCGCTCGGTGATGTCTTCGGAGATGCCCAGTAAGTATTTGGGTTCTCCGTTCTCGTTCAGGACCGGCACCTTCCGGGTGTGCAAGATGCGCTCTCCTTTGTCGCGGGTTTGCAGGCGTTCTTCCGGGATGTCCACAACTTCCTTCCCGCGCAGAACCTGCCGGTCATTCTCCGTAAAGTAGTCGGCCAGATCCTTCGGGAAGAAATCGTAATCGGTCTTCCCCAGCAGTTCGGCCTCGGAACGCCCCAGCAGATTTTCCCCCGCCCGGTTGAACCGAACGAACTGGAGTGTCTTGGCATCCTTGAGGAAGACCATGTTCGGGATGTGCTTGATGATTGAGTCCAGGAACGTATTCACCCGGCGCAGTTCGTCTTCCACCACCTTGCGCTCGGTGATGTCATGCCCGATTCCCACCAGACCGCAAATCCGCCCCTGGCTGTCCCGAAACGGCAATTTGGTCGTCAACACCGTGTGCATCCGGCCATCCGGAAAAACCATAATGTTTTCATGGTTGATGAGTGATTCTCCAGCAAAGACTTTCAACTCCTCGGCGCGGAGCTCGGCGGCCAGTCCGGCGGGGAAAAGATCCGCATCGGACAGGCCAAGAACTTGGGCGGGAGTATCTTTGCCGACTAATTTCACCAGGGTTTCGTTGACAATCAGAAAACGGCTGTCCAAGTCTTTGATATAAAAAATTTCGGGCAGCAGATCAATCAATGTGCGGA
This sequence comes from Limisphaerales bacterium, assembly GCA_003455565.1. Classification (GTDB taxonomy): domain Bacteria; phylum Verrucomicrobiota; class Verrucomicrobiia; order Limisphaerales; family UBA11358; genus UBA11358. The sequence goes on along the minus strand of DMQW01000008.1, from coordinate 13,095 downwards.
GCAACTGGCGTTCGCGGGCAATGGTTTCCTCCGCCCGCTTGCGCTCGGTGATGTCCTGGAGGATGCAATACGTTTGCTGGAAGCTTCCGTCCGGCTTATGGCCGATGCGTCCTTCAAAGGCGATGAACCTCCGCTCGCCACTCCGATGAAGCATCTCAAATTCGGAATGGATGCTCCCCGCCGCCTTGAAGATCGGAAACCGCTGGCGAAACGCTTCCACGAACTCCGGCGCGAGGAAATCCCCGAACCATTTGCCGATGACCTCCTCCCGGGTGTAGCCCAGTATGGCCAGCCAGGCTTCATTCACCTCGATAAAGCGACCGTCGGCATTGAGCGACTGGTAACCGAGCGGAGCCTTTTCGAACAGATTAACGAAGTGCTCCTCACTCTCCCGCAGCGCCTCCCCGGCCTTCTGGTATGCGGCCTCCGCCTTTTGGCGCTGTTCCACTTCCCGTTCCCAGCGCTGCAACAAACGTCTTAAAACTTGATACAACAAGCCTCCTGTCACAATCACGAAGCCCCAGCCCTTGATAATGGAAAGATAAATTCGTTCGTCCGGGTCGCTGATGAAGACTGCCAGCAGCTTGTCGGAGAATAAAATCCAGCATCCGGCCACGATGACATAAATCAACGCGACCTTGAATGCCAGCCGGCCGGCTTTAAGTTGCATAGGCGAATCCAGTTACAATCATCGGGTGTAAAGCAGGAGAAGCTAAAGCCGGGTGTTGAACTTAACCAGCCTTAAATTATTTTTTGATAATCGTTTTTGCGTGTGTTGAGCGGTATTTTTTGACGCCCTGAAATGGCCGTTTTTCGAATCCGAAGCCTGGCGGGTCTGCCATTCCACCACGCGCGCAACCTTCATTTTACGAATCTTTGAGACGGCATCATCAACGCAGGCAACGCCAATCTTTGTTTTCGGCGCATTCGTTAAACGGTCGAAAGTTTGACCTTCGTCAAGTCAACTTGCCAGTCCGTCGGGTAGAATGTCGGCATGAACGAAAAACCGATTATTGATTCCAGTGCGGAAAAAATCCTGTCGCTGGCGGAAGAAACCCGGTTCGCGCCGAATGGCATCGTGAGCCGCACCTTGCTGCGCACCGCAAATTCACGGGTCGTCCTGTTCGGTTTTGCCGAGGGACAGAAATTGACCGAACACACCTCCACGCAGCACGCGGTCATCCAGATTCTGTCCGGCGAATGTGAATTTTCTCTCGCCGGCAAACTGCACACCTTAAAAGCCGGCGACCTGCTTTATATGCCGCCGAATCTGCCCCATTCGGTCAGGGCGATCACGCAGTTCTCCATGCTGCTGACCTTTTCCAAACCGGAATCGCCAGTTTCTGCCAGCACCAACTTGACCTTGAAAAAATAGTGAAGTCTAAAATGGAAACGCAATTGATCGAACTCGACGCGCGCGGCCTCGAACCGCCGCAGCCCATGATGAAAATTCTCGAAGCCGTCACCGTGCTGCCGGCGGGTGCGACGCTTGCCGCGCGCACCGATCGCCAGCCGCTGCTGCTGTATCCACTGCTCGAACAGCGCGGGTTCACCTACGAAACCATTGCCCAATCTGATGGCAGCCACCTTACCCATATCCGCCGCCGTTGACGCGACCGCGCCACGCGTCACGCCCGCGACGCAGCCGTTCGGCACGACCGCGCCGTCGTCCACGCTGCCGTTGATGTTCACCGTCACCGGCCTGCTGGCGTTGTTTCTCAGCGCCAGTTGGATTGTGGCGCAGCCGGAAATTCTGGCGATGTATCATTACAGTCCGGGCGCCATCGCGCTGACGCATCTTTTCGTGCTGGGCTGGCTTTGCTCCATCGTCATGGGTGCGATGTATCAACTGGTGCCGGTCGCGCTGGAAACAAAACTGTTCAGCGAACGGCTGGCGCAAATTCAATTTGCGTTTCATATCACTGGCTGCGTCGGCATGGTCTGGGCGTTTCAAGTGTGGAATTTGAAATTCGTCGCGCAGTTTGGTGCGGTGCTGGCGGTCGGCGTGGCGCTGTTCATTTACAACCTCGCGCGGACTTTGCTGCGCGTGCCGAAATGGAATGTCGTCGCCACCAGTGTCGCCTCGGCCATCGGCTGGGTGTTGCTGGCCGTTGCGGCGGGACTGGTGATTGCCATCGCTAAATCATCCTCTGAATCGCTGCCCAAGCTCGCCGGTTTTGTTTTCCGCTTCGATCCCATCGGCGCGATGCACGCGCACGCGCACCTCGGTGCCATCGGTTTCTTTCTCGTGCTCATCGTCGGCGTGTCCTACAAACTCATTCCGATGTTCACGTTGAGCGAACTGCAAAACCACCGGCGCGCGGCGTGGTCGGTGATTTTGCTGAACGCCGGACTCGCCGGTTCGTTCGTCACCATCCTGCTGCGCAGCCCGTGGAAACTGGCGTTTGCACTCGTCGTCATTTCGGCGCTCGCGCTTTATACGTTGGAACTGCGCGCCATTTTGTGGGCGCGCAAACGGGCGTCGCTGGACTGGGGCGTCCGCTATTTTCTCACGGCGGTTGGTTTCATGTTTCCGCTTTCGATTATTGCCGCCGTGCTTTCGTGGCCGGGCTTGCGGGTCAATGCCTACACGATGCAGTTTGAAAATGTCTATGGCTTTCTCGGTCTCGTCGGCGTGGTGTCCTTCGCCATCATGGGAATGCTCTACAAAATCATTCCGTTCCTCGTGTGGTTCGGCACCTACAGCCGGCACATCGGCCGCGCACAGGTGCCGGTGCTGGCGGAAATGTATTCGGCGCGATTGCAAGTTATCGGCTACTGGATTTTTCTCGCGGGCCTGCTGACGACGCTCGTGGCGATGGAGTTTTCCAACCCGGTTGCCGTGCGCTGGGGTGGCGGTCTGCTCGTGGCCAGCCTGGCCGTTTTTGGATTCAACGTTGCAAAAATGCTGCGGCATTTCGTCCGTCCGCAACTGAAGCCGCTCGCCAAAATTTCCGTCATCCGCACCGCTTTATGACTGACACCGAACAAAACGAAAAAATTATTTTTGAAGCCTTGCGCCAGGTCATTGACCCGGAGATCGGTTGCAACATCCTCGATCTTGGCTTGGTCTATGGCGTCGCGTTTGCCGCCGGCAAAGTCCGCGTCACGATGACGCTCACCACGCCCGGCTGCCCGATGCACGAGAGCATTACGGCGGGCGTGAAAAACATGCTGCTCAACATCGAGGGCATTTCGAATGTCGAAGTGGATGTCGTCTGGGATCCACCGTGGCATCCCTCGATGATGACCGAAGTGGGCCGCGCCATGACGGGCGTCCGAAATTTTTAGCAACAACCAACAACCAAAATAGAAACAAAAAATATGCAAACTGAAAACCTCGTCGGCGCGGACAAAGTCATGGACGTGCGCCCGATTCCCTGTTCCGTTAAACACGGATTGATCATCAAGCAATGGCTGGAGCTGCCGGTTGGCGACCATTTCATTCTGCTTAACGACCACGATCCCGTGCCGCTCTACTACCAGTTCGTCGCGCAATGGCCGGACACGTTCACTTGGGAACATCTGGTCAAAAGCCCGACGGAATTCCGCGTGAAGATCACGAAGCTGAAAGCGACTGCAACGGTTGGTGAAGCGGTCGAATGTTGCGGCGGACATTGAAATTGAACCGTAGAAAAAGAAACAACGGAGATTCGATTGAATCTCCGTTGTTTCTTTGTCGGTATGACATCAAATCTCCGGCGCTTTGCGGAAGCCGTCGAGCCAGTGGCGCAGGCTCATCACGGGATGCTCCCACAACATTCGCGGCCCGGCGTAGCGCATCATCGCCCTGACTTGTTCGCGGCGTTCGCGTTGGTAGCAGTGGACGGGACACTTGGCGCACGTCGGTTTTTCCACGCCAAAACGGCAGCGCTCCAGCCGCACACCGGCGTAATCCAAAAACTGCTGACACTCCGCGCATAGTCCTTCGTCTGGATGATGTTGGTCGCGGCAAAAAATGCGGACCATGGCCGTCATCGTTTGCCATTCGCGCGCCAGCCGTGGGTTGACCAGATCATTTTTCATTTTGGGTGCTGATGGAATCGTAGTCGGCGCGGCCACAGATTCAACGGACGTTTTCATGCCGGCATCTTCGCACTGTTCGCGCCGCCGGTTGTTGATGCAGGTCAAAGTTTTTTAATTCATCTCTGACTCAAGAAAAAGGCCGGCTGATTGACTTGGGTCAAATTATTATTGCCGCAACAGGAGCAAATTGGCGGTGTGATTGCGCAAGAAATTTTATGAACAACGACCATTCGAATCCGCCAACGCTGAAAAAACCGGCCACGGTGGTCTATGCCTGCTCCGGCTGCTCGGACGCGGGCGAACTCGCCGACCGCATCGCACGCCGGCTCACGCGTGAGGGTGCGGCGGAAATGTCCTGTCTAGCCGGCATCGGCGGGCGCGTGAAAAGTCTCGTGGCCAAAGCCGAAAACGCGGAGCGCATCCTGGCGATTGACGGCTGCCCGCTGAACTGCACACGGCACACGCTCGAACTCGCCGGCTTTAAAAACTTCGAACACCTCGAACTGCACCGGCTTGGTTTCAAAAAAAACTCCTGTCCGGTGACGGAAGACAAAATTTCGGTTGGTATGAGCGCGGCCAGAAAAATTCTGGCGGACGGAGAATTTGCCGCAATCACCGAAAATCATCTGGAACCAACAAACATAAACCAACCATGAAACGAAACTTCGTTTATCCATTGTGCGTCATCGGGCTTGGCGTGGCGCTGTTGAGCGGCGTTGCGCTGGCTGCTGATGCGCCAACCAAACCTGTCAGACCCGCTGACCCGGAGGCGATTGGTCAGGAAATCGCCGTGCTGACGCAGGCGCCCAACGTGCCGCCGTCCATCAAGCGCAAACACTCGGCCAAAATCATCGTGAATCTCGAAGTGAAGGAGGTCACGAAACGCCTGGCGGACGGCGTGGATTATACGTTCTGGACTTTTGGCGGCGACGTGCCCGGCAGTTTCATCCGCATCCGCGTGGGTGACAACGTGGAGTTTCATTTGAACAACGCGCCGGACAGCAAGCTGCCGCACAACATTGACCTGCACGCGGTCACCGGGCCGGGCGGCGGCGCGACGTCGTCGTTCACCGCGCCGGGCCATTCGTCGCAATTTTCCTTCAAGGCGCTGAACCCCGGACTTTTCGTTTATCACTGCGCGACCGCGCCAATGGGCATGCACGTCGCGAATGGAATGTATGGCCTGATTCTCGTCGAGCCGGAAGGCGGGTTGCCGCCGGTGGATCACGAATACTATGTGATGCAAAGCGAATTTTACACCGCCGGCAATTATGGCGTGGAAGGTTTGCAGCCGTTCGACATGAACCGGGCGCTTGACGAACGTCCGGCGTATGTCGTCTTCAACGGCGCGGTCGGCTCGCTCGTCGGCGACAAGGCGCTCACGGCGAAAGTCGGCGAGACCGTGCGTCTGTTCGTCGGCAACGGCGGGCCGAACCTGACGAGTTCGTTCCACGTCATCGGCGAAATTTTCGACACCGTTTATCAGGAAGGCGGCACCGTGCCGACGCAACACAACGTCCAAACGACGCTCATTCCGGCGGGCGGCTCGGCGATTGTCGAGTTCAAGGTGGACGTGCCGGGCACGTTCATCCTCGTGGATCATGCGTTGTTCCGCGCGTTCAACAAGGGCGCGCTCGGGATGTTAAAAGTTTCCGGCCCGCCGGATTTGCTGACGTATTCTGGCAAGGAAGTGGACGCGATTTATCTGGGTCGCGCGGCGGAAGGCGGCTCGGATACGGAAAAGAAAGTCGCCGAGTTGAAGGCGCAGATGGCCGCTGAAATCAAAGGCAACCCGAAGATCGCCGGACTGACGAAGGAAATCCAAATCGAGAAGGGCAACGCGGTTTATATGCAGACGTGTTTCGTGTGTCATCAGCCCGAAGGTTTGGGCGTGCCCGGACAAATCCCGCCGCTCGCCAAGTCCGACTTCCTGATGGCCAACAAGGAGGAAGCCATCCGTGCCGTTGTGATTGGCCGCAATGGCGAAACCATCGTCAACGGCAAAACTTTCAAAAGCACGATGATTCCGCTGAATTATCTCACCGACGACCAGATCGCCAACGTGGTGACCTACGTCCGCAACAGTTGGGGCAATTCCGGCGACGCCGTGAGCGTGACGGAAGTGGCGAAGATCCGCGCCGAAAACGCGTCCGCCACACCCGCGCCCGGCGCGCCGAGCAAGTTCGAGTGATGAAAATTAAAAATGAAAAATGGGGGGGCGTCGCCGCTTCGTCCGCCGTCCGGCGCGCTCCCCTTTCGGAAGCCTTTTTTAATTTTTAATTTTGAATTTTTAATTCTGCTCGCGCTCGCGCTCGCGCCGCTGGGGGTGTCCGCGCAAACTTCATCGCCGCCGGACATGGCCGGTGTTTCCAACGGCGTGTTCCATCCGCTGTTCCGCTCACAGACGGATTTGAAGGAAGTGCCGGTCAAAAGTTTTTACCTTGACGTGGTGCTAGTCACGAATGAAAAATTTCTGGAGTTTGTCCGCGCCAATCCGCGCTGGCAGCGCTCGCAGATGAAACGGATTTTTGCCGACGAAAGCTATTTGAAACATTGGGCTGGTGATCTGGAACTCGGCACGAATGCGCGACCCGACCAACCGGTTGTGTGGGTCTCGTGGTTTGCCGCGAAAGCTTTCGCGCAATGGCAGGGCAAGCGTTTGCCGACCCTCGCCGAATGGGAGTTTGCCGCCGCCGCGAGTCCGACGCTCGCCGACGGCACGAAGGACGCCGCGTTTCAACGCGACATTTTACGCTGGTATTCCACGCCGTCGCCGGGCGTGTTGCCGTCGGTCGGACACGGCCCGAAAAATTTCTGGGGCGTGCGCGATTTGCATGGTTCGGTCTGGGAATGGGTTTCCGATTTTAATTCCGCCACCGTCACTGGCGACGCGCGCGGCGACACCGGCCTGGACCGCCAGCTTTTTTGCGGCGCGGGCGCGGTCGGCGCAAAGGACGTGGAAAATTTCCCCGCGTTCATGCGCTACGGATTTCGCAGCAGTCTGAAAGCGGCCTACACCGTTCATAACCTCGGTTTCCGCTGCGCCAAAGATTTATGAAACTACCATTGCTGCTCCTCGCACTTTCCGCCGCGACCGCGCTGGGCGCTACGAATGAGACCGCCGAAGTTCTACCTCCGTGCTGCCGTCCACTTGCCGCGCAAACGAATTACACGGACAAATCTTTGTTCCAGCTCGATTCGGTCTGGACCTCGGACGCGGGGCGGCGCGTGAAGCTCGGCGTGCTGCGCGGCCGGCCGCAGGTGGTGGCGATGTTTTTTGCGTCGTGCCAGTTCACCTGTCCGCTCACCGTGAGCGATATGCAGCGCATCGAGGTCGCGCTGCCGGAAAATCTGCGCACGAACACCGGCTTCCTGCTCATCTCGTTCGACAGCGAGCGCGACACGCCGACGGCCCTGAAAGTTTACCGCGCCAAACGCGAATTGAGCAATCAAAACTGGACGCTGCTGCGCGGTGAACCGGACAACGTGCGCGAACTCGCCGCGTTGATCGGCGTGATTTTTAGGAAGGACGCGAACGGCGATTTCGCCCATTCCAACGTCATCACGGTCTTGAACGCCGAGGGCGAAATCGTTTATCAACAGCCCGGGTTGAATTTGCCGCCGGATGAAATTGTCGCAAAGCTAAAATCCATCTCCATTCCATGAATATGCCGCCAATCAATCACTTCAAACGCTTTGACGTGCGCGAAATAATCCAGCGCGGCGGCGAGCCGTTTCCCGAAATCCGCCAGCGTGTGGATGCGCTCAAGCCGGACGAAGGCTTGATTGTCGTCGCGCCGTTCCTGCCGTCGCCGCTCATCGAGAAACTTACGAGCGAAGGTTTTTCATCCAAGGTCGAGCGCGGCCACGGCGCGGATTGGATGATTTACTTTTGGCGCGCGGCTGCTTGAATCAAGCCATGTCCACCACGCTGGCCGACCTCAAAAAAAGCGCCATCATCAACACGCTGCGAAGCTGCCAGCTTTTCACCGGCCTGCCGTCGGCGGATTTGGAAAACATCGCGGATGTGACGGTTTTGAAATCGCTGGAGAAGGGCGAATACCTTTTTCACGAAGGCGATCCGGCGTTCGGATTTTACGTCGTGCAGCGCGGCGCGGTGAACGTTCACCGCGTCAACGCCGTTGGCAAGGAGCAGATCATCCACATTTTTCGCACCGGCGATTCCTTTGCCGAAGTGGCGCTGGCGGCGCCGACCGGTTATCCCGCTGACGCCCGCGCGCTGGAGGCTACGCAGGTTTTGCTGGTGCAGAAAGCCGGCATTCTCGCGCTGCTCAAGCGCCAGCCGGAACTCGCGCTGCGGATGCTCGGCTCGATGAGCAGCCATCTGCGCGTGCTGGTCGGACAGCTTGAAGATCTGACGTTGAAAGATGTCGAGACGCGGCTGGCCAACTGGCTGGTGAAGCGCTGCCCGAATCCGCAAAGCGAAGCGCCGGTGAAAATCGAACTGACGATGACCAAGCGTGTGCTGGCGGCGGAACTCGGCACGGTGGGCGAAACTTTCTCCCGCACGCTGGCGAAGTTCCGCGAGCAAAAACTCCTCGCCGTCAAAGGCAAAACGGTCACGGTGCTGTCGCCGGTGAAATTGAGCGCGCTCTTGCGGCGCAATCTCGGGGAATAAAAATCTCGCCCGCGTTTTCACGCGGACGGAATGAAACAAACCGTGCAACAAATTTTCAGTTCGCCGGTGACGGCTCCGGTATTTCTGCATCTTCGACTTCCACCTGTTTGCCTTCCAGCAACCAGACGGAAATGCGGGCAGAAGATTAATTATGGAGTTGCCACCGGCGGAAGTCCGATTGCTCCCACCTCGGCATGGGTCAAAGTTTCCCAAGCCATCTGGTGATTGACTCCCGTTGGACGGTTTTTGAGGAGAACCGCGGCCATCTTGGGCAAGTCGTAGCCGAGCCGGTTGTGGTATTCGTTGTAAGCGATTTCCCAGGTAGGATGGGTGTGGAAGGCGAGATTTTTTGGCGGCGTGGCGTTGTTCGGCGGCAGGTATTGGGCTTGGAATTCAAGGGTGGCCATGATTCGTTTGGCTTGCTCGGCGTAAAGGTCAACGCCCTGCTGACGCGCCGTCTCGGCGGCGTTCACCATCGCTGACAGAGCCAGGTTGGCATGCCCGGAATCGCGGACACTTTCCTGCAACAGACCGTCCACAAACGGCGTGGTGAGTCCTTTGTTGCTCCAGATCGGCAGCGTGTCACAGTTCGCGGCTTTGAGCGGCACCGGCCCGTCCGTGGCCAGGTAAATGTAAGCGGGCGCCCGGCCACGCCACATCTTCACACCCAAATCAAAGGTGGCGCGGTCATCATTGAACACGCCGATATTGATCAAAGCTTCGCTCATGGAAAGTTCCTTGTTGCCGTTCTCGCAACTGCCGCCGATCAGCGACGGCACATATTGTGCGGTCAGCATGGTTTGGAATCTGGCGATGTCCGCCGCCCGCCATCCGGCATCACTGCAACGGATGATTTCCGCCGCGCGCGGCCATTGTTCAGCGCACCAGGCGGCTTGAACGGGGCCGTTGGCATTTTTGTGGCCACCGGTGAGCGTTGCCGCCCAGGCGTTCATGATATTGACGGCATTCTGGGCATACGCCTTGTTGGTGGTGATATACCAGAGCAGCGCCTGGGTATAGGCGGCGGCGCTGTCGTGCTGTTCATCTTTGCAACCCAGATCAGGTGTGGAAAATGGTCCGCAATCACAATTAGTCCACGGATGAGGCGTATATGATAAAGCACCCAAGTCACTGGCTTTCGCCGCTTCGAAAGCTGACTTCCACGGCTCAATCCCCGCAACCACCTTGCCCTTGATGAAATCCAATTGCGCGCGGTTGACCAAAACTCCCGGGTGATAAAACCCCGCTGAAGATTTCAGAGCGCCCGGCGGCAGCGTCACCGGTGCGGCTTTGGTGTCGGCGCAGGCAAATGCCGCGCCGAGAAAAAGCGCCGCAAAAAACCGGCGGCTTAAAATTGGATTTATCGGGTTGATCATGGCTTTAAGTCAAAAAGGCAGGCGTTGCCGCCTGCCTGAAAGACGATTTGAATTCAAATCATTAGTTTTGTGGCGGAGCCGCCGGTGCGGTTGTATCAGTTGCGCCCGCGTCCTTTTTCTTCTTGCCGCCGGCCTTGCCACCGCCAGCCTTGCCGCCAGCTACTTTGCCGAACCTGACTTTCGTAATGTCGAGTTTGCCATCCGTGCCTTTGGTATAGGAGCCGCGGGCAGGTTCGCCCACCACGGCATCGGCCAGCGTCGCTGGCTTGCCATCCTTGGTCATCTGGCTTTCGCCAATGATTAAAAAAGTCTGGTCGCCGACCGTGAACGTCTTCGCACCCGCATCCACGGCGCTTACCTTGCCGTAGAATTTTGTCGGGCCAGTTGCATCTGCCGCGGCCGCGTTCGTGCCGGTAGTCGCCGGCCGGTTGATGTCAGCCGCGCGCGACAACGTGGGCGCGCCCGCGATGACCGCCGCGAAGATGGCGAGGCCGGTGATTTTCAGTATGGTTCTTTTCATAATTTAATTGTGATGGTTTGGTTTGCCGTTCGTCTCCGACAGATGACAAATTGTAGTCACTGATTACAATAAAATCTTCCGCAGCGGCAAATTTTATCAAACTGACTTCACCGTTCGCGCCAAAGCAAAACGGTTCATTGATCTGTCAACGAGGGCGACTTCAAGCTTCACCAAGCCAATAGCACATGGCCTCCAAATTGGGACAAAAAAGTCGAATCGGTTTTATGAAAGCTTTCTGTCCAAAATGACACCCGCAGCGCTATTACTCTGGCGAAACACAAAACATTCTTCCAATATTCTTTCAATGGATAAAATCCGGCTAGGCATCATCGGCCTGGGCAATATCGGCAAGTATCACGCCGAATATCTGCTCAACAGAAAAATCAACCGCTGTGAACTCGTGGCGGTGTGCGACAAGTTCCTGACATCGCCGGAAAAATACCAGTCGTTAAAAATTTTCACCGACGGCGAACGGCTCATCAAGTCCGGCGACGTGGACGCAGTCATCATCGCCACGCCGCATTTTCAGCATACGACGCTGGGCATCGCCGCGTTTGAAAACGGCGTTCACGCGCTGGTGGAGAAACCGATTTCCTCGCACAAAGCCGACGCGGAAAAACTCATCGCCGCGCATAAAAAATTCTCCAAAATCATTTTCGCCGGCATGTTTCAACTGCGCACCGAACCGCGCTATTTGAAAATTCAAAAAATGATCGAGGGCGGCGACCTCGGCGAAATCGTGCGTGTCAACTGGATCAACACCGACTGGTATCGCACGGAAGCTTATTACTCCAGCAGCGACTGGCGCGCGACCTGGAAGGGCGAGGGCGGCGGCGTGTTGCTCAACCAATGCCTGCACAATCTGGACACGTTGCAGTGGCTTTGCGGAATGCCGAAACGTGTGCGCGGTTTTTGCCAGCTTGGCCGTTTCCACAAAATCGAAGTCGAGGATAACGTCACGACTTATCTGGAATGGGCGAACGGTGCGACGGGCATATTCATCAGTTCGTCGGGCGAAGCGCCGGGCACAAATCGTTTTGAAATCGCCGGGACGCTGGGGCGGCTCGTTCTCGAAAATAACAAACTCATGTTCACGCGCAACGCAGCGGACATGATTGAATTCAGCCAGACCGCAAAACAGGGTTTTGTGAAGCCGGACGCGAAGGAAGAGGAAATTCTGTTCGAGAATGCCGTGCAGCCGCACGCGATCATGGTTCAAAATTTTGTGAATGCGATTCTCAACGGCGAACCGCTCATTGCGCCGGGCGAAGAAGGCATCAACTCGGTGGAATTGGCGAACGTGATGGGGTATTCATCGTTGTTGGGGCAAACTGTGGAATTGCCGATGGACGGCGCGGCGTGGGAAAAGAAATTAAACCAACTAATCGCGGAATCGAAGATCGAGAAAAAAGTTGTGAAAGTGGCGACGGACGATTTTGTGAGTTCATTCCGAAAATAATCTTATGAAACTAATGGGCATCGGCGACGAAGCCGCAAATACAATTGACGGGCAGATTCAGGCGACACGCGAGTTTGGCTGGAAATTTATCGAGATGCGCGGTGTCGAAGTGCCTGGATTTCCGAAGGCGAATTTTCACGAAATTCCAGACGCGGCGTTTGACATCGCCGCCGGAAAACTGGCGGCGGCGGGCATTGAAGTTTATTGTTTCGGCTCGACGGTGATGAACTGGGCGAAAAAAGTTGGCGACCCGTTTGAAATCACGCTGGCGGAAATCAAACGCGCCATTCCGCGAATGCAGCGGCTCGGCACAAAATACATCCGCATCATGAGTTTCAAACCGGACGACAACGCGCACAAAATTCCCGCCGAAGTATTTTCTCGCGTGCAGGACGTGACGAAAATGTTTCTGGATGCGGGCATTCAACCTGTTCACGAAAATTGCATGAATCACGGTGGCATGAGCTGGCGGCACGCGCTTGAACTTCTGGAAAAATGTCCCGGACTCAAATGGCTTTTCGATCCGGCGAATCCCATTTTCAATCCCGACCGCTCGAAACCAAAACCGTGGCCGAAGCAGGATCCGTGGGAATTCTGGACACATGTGCGCGATCACGTCGCGCACATCCACATCAAAGACGCGACTTGGAACGCCGCGAAAAACGACGCGGACTACAACTGGCCGGGCGAAGGACAGGGCCGCTTGCGCGATATTTTGAAGGACGCCTTTGCTCGCGGTTACGACGCGGGTATTTCCATCGAGCCGCACATGGTTTCAGTTTTTCACGACGCAAAACTTCAGTCCACCGACGACGCGGCGATGCAAAAGAATTTTATCGAATATGGCCGCCGAATGGAACAACTGGTCAAAGAATTGAAGCCTTGAACTGCTGATAAAAAACGGCCTTGAATTAATTCATGTGACGTTCCGACGACTTATGCGGACTTTGCGCAGCGACAATTGAATTTTGTGCTCGGCGCGAATAAATCCTTTCGCAACCTTTTCCGGTCAAGGAGTTCAATACATAGACGACGTGGGCAGTTGGGCGACCGTCGAACCGGCGGACGATTACAC
>DMQW01000006.1 GCA_003455565.1 Limisphaerales bacterium | reverse complement strand
GATCATTACTCAAAACCGACCGTCTGGTTTTTGTGGATCCTCTGCGAAATCGCCATCACCGCGTGTGACCTGGCGGAAGTCATCGGCTCGGCCATCGCCCTGCAACTGCTCTTCGGCATCCCGCTCGTGTGGGGTTGCGTCATCACGGCGGCGGACGTGCTGGCCGTGCTGTATTTGCAGAACAAAGGTTTCCGTTACCTCGAAGCGCTGGTCATCACGCTGATTGCGACCATCGGCGGATGTTTTGCGGCGGAACTGTTTTTTTCCAGACCGCATTGGGACGCGGTTGCGCTGGGATTCATTCCCCATGCTGAAATTTTAAAGAATCAGGGAATGCTCTACATCAGCATCGGCATCATCGGCGCGACCGTGATGCCGCATAATCTTTACCTCCACTCATCCATCGCCCAGACGCGCAAATACGAACAAAACGCCGCCGGCAAACGCGAGGCCATCAAGTTCGCCACGATAGATTCGACGGTGGCGCTCATGTTCGCACTGTTTATCAACGGTGCGATTCTTGTGCTCGCCGCCGCCGCGTTTCACTGGTCCGGCCATAAGGATGTGGCAGCGATTCAGGACGCCTATAAATTGCTCGGCCCCCTGCTCGGCTTGGGCGTGGCCAGCATTTTATTTGCCGTGGCGTTGCTGGCTTCAGGACAAAACTCCACGCTCACCGGCACGCTGGCCGGACAGATTGTCATGGAAGGATTCATCAACGTCCGCCTGCGTCCGTGGCTCCGCCGTTTGATCACGCGGGCACTGGCGATTATTCCCGCCGTCTGCATCATCGGTTTTTTTGGCGAGAGCAAGACCACGCAACTGCTGGTCGCCAGCCAGGTCGTTCTCTCGATGCAACTCGGTTTCGCCGTCTGGCCGTTGCTGCGCTTCACCGGCGAAAAATCCAAGATGGGTGAATTCGTGAATCCGCTTTGGATCAAAATCCTCGGCTGGACGACCGCCGCGATTATCATTGTCCTCAACGTGAAACTGCTCTTTGATACCTTCATGCCTGCGGCCCTCCAGAAAGCATTTTACGCGCACCTCGGATTGCCTGCGTCGGCGCAGTGAAATTATGTATCGCAAAATCCTCATCGCCCTCGACAACAGCCCGGCGGATGAAAGCATCCTGCCGCAAGTCGAGGAACTCGCGCAGCGCTTCAGTTCTGAAATCCTGCTGCTCCACGTCGCCGACGGTTTTGCCGCGCGCTGTTTCGACCAGTTGAAACTCGCCGAATCCGAGGAGATGAAGGACGACCGCGACTATCTGGAAAAAATTGCAGTCCGGTTGCGCGGGAAAAAACTTTCCGTCGAAACCAAACTCGCGCTGGGCAATCCGCCGACGGAAATTTTGAAGACCGCCGAAGGTGAACGCTGCGATTTGATCGCGATGGCCGGGCACGGACACCGTTTGTTCGGTGATATTTTTCACGGCAGCACCATCACCCAGGTGCGCCACAAAACTTCCATCCCCATCCTCGTCGTCCGCGCGCCGAAAAAATAACTGTAGCGGCGCTCTGTGAGCGTCGCACTTCTTCTCCTTCCGGCGGTCACAGACCGCCGCTACAAAAATCCGCCGGGCGCTCGACGAAGTGCAGCAGATTGCCTTCGCAGTCCGCGAAGAACAAAACTTTGCCGCCGCCCGCCGCCGGTCTGGCTTCTTCAGTGAACTTCACACCGCGCTTTTCCAGTTCCGCCTTCGCCGCGTCGAGCGAATCCACGCGCAGCGCGAGGTGGCGGAAGCCGGCGAGCTTGTTGTTACGCGTTGCTTCCAGTGAAGTGTCCGCCGCATAAATTTCAAACCAGACATTGCCCAGTGAAATCAAGCATGTCGGCGGATTCTGGCCGTTGTCCCAGACCGGCCTCGCGCCCAGCACGCGCTCATACCAATTTTTAAGCGCGACGGGATCGGCAGCGGGAATGGCAATGTGTTCGACGGATATTTTCATATTACAACCGCAGATTACGCGGATTGCGCGGATTTTTCAAAAACGAAATTCTCTCCGCGCAATCCGTGGTTAAATTTCCAGTTCACTCGCGCGAAAAATTTTGTAACATCAACGCATCATTTTATGAACGCCGAATCTTTTCTCAAACAACGGCTGATTTGCGTCGCGGTGATTGACAACGTGGACGACGCGGTTCCGCTCGCCCAGGCGCTGCTCGCGGGCGGATTGAATTGCATGGAAGTCACCTTCCGCACCGCCGCCGCCGCCGAATCCATCAAGCGCATCCGGCAGAAGCTGCCCAAAATGAGCATCGGCGCGGGCACGCTGCTCACCGCTGACCAGGTGAAACAGGCCGTGGACGCGGGCGCGCAGTTCGGCGTGTCGCCGGGCTTGAGCGAAGCCGTTTCCAAAGCCGCGCATGAAAATAAACTACCGCTGTTCCCCGGCGTCATCACGCCCACGGAAGTCATGCGCGCGCTGGAACTCGGCTGGCAGAATCTGAAATTTTTTCCAGCGGAAACTTTTGGCGGCGTGAATGCGTTGAAGGCATTGAGCGGCCCGTTCGGCCACACCGGCGTAAAATTCATCCCCACCGGCGGCATCACCGCCGCGACGCTGCCGAATTATCTGGCGGTTCCGCAAGTCGCGGCAATTGGCGGTTCGTGGATGGCCGAGCGCAAACTCGTTGCGGAAAAAGCATGGGCCAAAATCACCGCGCTCACGGCGGA
>DMQW01000156.1:8803-13259 GCA_003455565.1 Limisphaerales bacterium | reverse complement strand
CATACGAGATGCTCAGGAGTCTCGTGGGCTCGGAGATGTGTATAAGAGACAGGTCCCAAGGACTGACCCCTTGACGCCCGCGTATCGGGCGCATACAAATGCGTTCAAATCTTGCGCTTGCCCCGGTTGGCTGTCGGTGGTTGAATTGCAACTTATGAAAACAATTGCTTTCCTTCTTCTTTCGACGTTCACCGTTTTTGCACAGAGGGGGAATTTCCTTGGTTCAAATCTCAGATCGTTCTCGCAACCAATGCCGACACCACCAACCTCCGCGCAGCAGGCTAAAGCAAAGGTGGATGCGGCTAAAGCAAAGGTGGATGCGCTTGGTGGTCATATATTCCGCCGGGTGGACGGCAAGATTTACAATTTATTTCAAACCGGGGTGTTTGTGGGTGGCTACGTTCAAGGGGTTAGAGATGATGCACTGATCGTCCGCACGGGACAAGATAGCGGCGACTATCGCGCCATCAAAAATTACAAAGGTGAGGCGGTTGCCGACAAATACATTTACACGGTTGCGATGCGCAACGGGATTTACACGGATGGTAACACACCGCTTGAACTTTATGACTGCGGGACAATTCTGTCGCCCGATGAAGAACGCCAACAGGAGCAAGCCACGCGTGAAAAGATGGTGGCGGATGCAAAGGCCAAAGCGGACGCGGTGACAGCCTTACGCGAAGCGCAGCGGCAGAAAAGTTTCATCATCAATTCAAACGAAGTCGTCCGGTTAAGTTTAGAAGCCACCAACGGATCGGCGGCGGCTCAATACAGTTTGGCTTTGCACTACTTGGACGGGCGCGGCTGTGAAACCAACAAAGACTTGGCGGTTCACTGGCTAAAAATCGCAAGCGATGGCGGCTATTTTGGAGCTTCAAACAAGCTGGCTGAATTGAACCATTAACAGAAATACACATGGCCGAAATTCAAAGCCTGAAAATCGCGTGTCCAAGTTGCGCGGGACACATTGAATTTCCGGTGGATATGCACGGGCAAGTCATCAATTGTCCGCACTGCTCATTAAGTGTGCCGCTGACAATTCCGGGCTACGTTTGCCCGGCCAGCGCGCCGCCGCTGCCGCAAACGGTGCGCGGCCAAATCATTCGCAAAGGTGAAACATTCGGCGTTGGCTGTCTGGTGCAATTGATCGGATTGGTGCTACTGTTTATTTTTCCAATCGGAACAATCATCGGATTTGCCATCATGGTTTGCGGTCAATTTATGGCTTACAAATTGCGCTGCTCAATCTGCGGCGCACAGATTTCCGGCAAGCGCGTTAAAATGTGTCCAGCCTGCCGCGCCAGCTTTGTCTAAAACACAGCGACGGCGTGCGCCATTATAGCTGTCTCTTATTCGGATGGTTTCAGAATCCGTAAAACCGGAAAAGGGTCAGTCCCAAGTATTGAAACGATTCTTCCGCGCCGTGGTGCAGTAAAACAAATTGGCGGGAATAATACCAAAGCCGCTGCGGGAAACCGGGGCGGCTTTTCCTTTTAGCACCGTAGGCGCGGTATCTTTGTAGAAACCCGCCTCGCAGAAAAATTCCAAGCTCCGTCAGGAGTGACATAAAAATTTAACGCCAAGCCGCAAAGCCGCGAAGCCGCCAAACATCGGTTTGAGTATCCCAATGGGATTTTATCATTCAGCCCAAGGTTGCGCGGGAGCGCTACCTTGGGTTTGCGTCCCACAAATTTTTCTACCCGGAACGGGTTGCATCAGCGCACACGCCAAGACGGATGAAACCCCGTTGGGGTAAAAATAATTTTGGATGATTAACCGGCGTAGCCGCTGACGCGGCAACGCCGGGCTGAATGATGAAATCCCGTTGGGATTTTTTCCGCGTCTTCGCGCCTCTGCGCTTCGGTGTTTTTTGCGTCAAAATAAACCGCAGAACAAACTTTTCTGCCCGTCGCCGGGCGGTGGTCGGGCTTTAAGCCGGCTTCACGCATGGTTGCCGAGTTGCAGCCGCGCGTCGTTTTCCAGCAGCGTCTTCAAGTTCGGCCAGCTCGCGGCGTTCATGTCGTTGAAGGCGTTCAGATAAACGGCGACGACTTCGTGCGGGTATTTGTTCAGCAAAATCTCCACGGCGGTTTTCAACTTCTCGTCGTCCATGGCGCCGGGCAGGTCTTCCACGACGCCGTTCTCGTGCGGAATGCCGAGCGCGTTGAGAAAATCCACGAGCATGGCCACATGTTTTTTCACGAGCCAGGCGCGGATGAGCGCGGCGGCGGCGGTATCGAGATTGGGCCGTGCCAGCGAAGCGATCATGGCGGTGTGACGTTCAGCGCGCGGCTGGCGTTCCAGAAAAATGGGCCGGACGCGTTTTGCTTCCGCAACCGCTGCCATCGTGGCTTTGTAGCCGGGCTTGTCCGTTTCAAAAACGAAGGACAAAATATCGCCGGCCAGCGCGGGTGACATGAAACCGAAGAGTTCGTGGGAGGTGAGCATCTTGAAAGTTTTTAATTTTGAGTTTTGAGTGTTGAATTAAGAAATGGTGGTGATGGAAATTTTATTTTTGTTGGCGAGGTCTTCGCAAATTTCGCGTTCGAGCAAAAGCGATTTTCCGGATTCGATCGCGAGGACGGAAATTTTCGCCGCTGCGCACGTCTGCAAAGTTTTCGCGCCGATGCACGGAATGTCGAACCTCATGTCGTGATTCAGTTTGGCGACTTTGACGGCGACCGCGCCGCCGTCCTTGCCGGCGAGTTCGCCGCCGCGCGCGAGGCATTTGTCCGTGCCTTCAAAACCTTCGACGGCGAGAATGGTGCCGTTCTTCACGACGACCAACTGCCCGATTTCCAGCCGCGAAATTTCCTTGGCGATGCGGAAGCAGAATTCCATGTCCGCCTTTTGTTCGTCGGAAATTTTCGGGCCGAGGTGAAATCCCGTTTGCGGCATGAGCGGCGCGAGCCATGGCGTGGCTTCGATCAATTCCACGCCGTCCTTTTTCAATTCATCGGCAATCGCGCCGAAAATCGTGTGAGCATTTTTCTCCTTCAGACGGAATAAAATTGCCATCGCGCGCAAGTCGGGGCGCAGGTCAAAAAGATTTTTTGGCGCAACCTGTCCGGCCATGACGCATTGCTTCACGCCGCGGTCGGTGAACGCCGAAATCATTTTTGAAAACTGCCCGACCTTGAGCCAGACGATGTCGTCCACGAGGCCGGCGAGCGCGGGATCGGTCTCGCCTTCGACGGCGGTGGCGACGATGCGCTTGACGCCGGCGGCGCGGGCCAGGCGCGCAAAATCAAGCGGCAACGAGCGGCTGCCGGCGATCAGGCCGATGGATTCAAGCGCAAGATTCATGCGGTTCGCGGCGGAGATTAACAATTTGGCGGCGGGAATCCAGCCGCGATTTCATGTCTGCGTTTGGAGCAGGGGTATCCATTTGGCGTGAAGGCTGGCGGCGGAAGCTGGTTTATTTGCGGGGAAATTCAATTGGCGCAATGTTTGCTTTTGTCCGATTGATGTCCTCACTCGACAATATTTACATGAAAATGGCCCCGACGCTTGAACCAATGGTTCTGGCTCATCTGCACCACGAACAATTGCCAGCGGATTCCGAGAAGCAAATCGGTCGCGACATGGCGCACGAGCTGAACAACATTCTCACCATCATCCGTGACTATGCCGACCGGATGCTGATGAAGCATGGTGAAAATCCGGCGTTGCGCCCGGAACTCCAGTTGATTTCCGACAGCGCGCGCCGCGCGGAATCAGCGGTCCGCCACGCTTCGCTGCCCCGTCCGCAGTTGCAGCCCAAGCTGGTGTCCGCGACCGCCTGACCAAAAAACCCTCCCGTTTCGCTTTGACGCTATGCGATTAGTCGCGTAGCGTGTTCGCTCATTTTTAAACATCGTTACTGAAAGATTATTGTGAATTTGCTCAGACTGATTTTCCCGTCAAAGAACGAACGTGATATTAAAAAAATCCGTCCGTTCGTTGGCCAGATCAACACGCTTGAAGCCGGACTGCAAACGCTGTCCGACGACCAGTTGCGCGCCAAGACCGCCGCGTGGAAGGAAGAACTTGCCAAGATCGAGGACAGCGCGGAACTCGCCCGCAAGCTGGACGAGATTTTGCCGGAGGCGTTCGCGGTCGTCAAAAACGCCTGCCGCCGTTTGTGCGGGCAGGATGTCATTGTGCGCGGTCATCCCATTCGTTGGGAAATGGTGCCGTTCGATGTTCAGCTCATCGGCGGTTATTCGCTGCACACCGGCCACATCTCGGAAATGGCCACCGGCGAAGGCAAGACGCTCGTCGCCACCATGCCCATTTATCTCAACGCACTTACCGGACGCGGCGTCCACGTCGTGACGGTGAACGATTATCTCGCCGCGCGCGATTCCGAATGGATGGGCGCCATCTATCGTTTTCTCGGCCTGACGGTCGGCGTGATTTTGCACGATCAATCGCCGAAGATTCGCCGCGAGCAATATGAGTGCGACATTACTTA
>DMQW01000156.1:0-8570 GCA_003455565.1 Limisphaerales bacterium | reverse complement strand
CAGGTGCAGCGCGGACATTACTTCGCCATCGTGGACGAAGTGGATTCCATTCTCATTGATGAAGCGCGCACGCCGCTCATCATCAGCGGCCCGGCGGTTCACACCTTTGACGAACAATACGGCCAGTGGAAACCGACGGTTGAAGGTTTGGTCCGCGCGCAGCAGCAGTTGTGCGGCCGCTTTTTGAAAGAGGCGGAGGAACTCCTCAAGAAATTGCAGCCGGCCGACGGCTCGAATGTGAAGGACGCCGGCGAGTTGGAAAAACGAATCGGCCTGCTGCTGTTCCGCGTGAAAACCGGCCAGCCGAAATCCGAGGCGTTGCTGAAAATCCTGGAGAACCCGGCGAACGCCGGTTTGATGAACCGCGGGGAACTGGAACTGCACAAGGATCAGAAAAAAGTGGACCTCTACCGTGAGAAGGAAGAACTGCTGTTTGCGATGGATGAGAAAAGCCACGACGCCGATCTCACCGAAAAAGGCCGCACGTTCATCAGCCCGCAAGACCCGGACGCGTTTGTGCTGCCGGATTTGACGACGATGTTGCACGACATTGACGTGGGCACGGAACCCGATGCGCGCAAACGGCTGGAGACGAAGACGAAGTTGCAATCTGACTTCGAGGCCAAGGCGCAGAAGATTCACGCGATTTCCCAATTGCTCAAGGCTTACAGTCTTTATCAGCTCGACGTGGAATACGTCGTGCAGGAAAACAAAGTTCTCATCGTTGACCAGCACACCGGGCGTTTGATGCCGGGCCGCCGCTGGAGCGACGGTTTGCATCAGGCCGTCGAGGCGAAGGAAGGCGTGGAGATTGAACGCGAGACGCAGACGCTGGCGACGATCACGATCCAAAATTATTTCCGGCTTTACGCGAAGCTCGCGGGCATGACCGGCACGGCGGAAACCGAGGCGACGGAATTTCTCGACATCTACAAGCTCGGGGTGATGACGGTTCCGACGAACATGCCGAACATCCGCAAGGACTCCGACGATTCGGTTTACAAAACGCGCCGCGAAAAATTCAACGCCGTCGTCAGCGAAATCAAGGCGCTTCATGCGCAAGGCCGGCCGGTGCTCGTCGGCACTGTTTCCGTCGAGACGAGCGAAATGCTGTCACGCATGTTGAAGAAAGAAGGTTTGATCCATTCCGTCCTCAATGCGAAGTATCACGAGCAGGAAGCCGAAATTGTCGCGCGGGCCGGTCAACGCGGTGGTATCACCATCGCCACGAACATGGCCGGTCGCGGCACGGACATCAAACTCGGTGAAGGCGTGCTTTGGAACGTGGCGTGCAATCCCCAACCCGAAGGCAAGGGACAGAGATACAAGCTGACGGAGGCGTCCACCGGAGAAGTTCGTGAGATTGATTCAGCCAGTCCGGTGGCCCGTGTCTTCAACCTCACGCCGCAGACGAAGGTTGCCGGCGGCCTGCACGTCCTCGGCACGGAACGCCACGAATCGCGCCGCATTGACCGCCAGTTGCGCGGCCGCTGCTCGCGCCAGGGCGATCCGGGTTCATCGCACTTTTTCATTTCGCTCGAAGACGATCTGATGCGGCTGTTCGGTTCCGACCGCATTGTGAAATTGATGGAGAAGATGGGTCTCGAAGAAGGCGAGGAACTCAAGCACGGTCTGCTTAACCGTTCCATCCAGCAGGCGCAAAAGCGCGTCGAGGGCCACAATTTCCAGCAGCGCAAACGCACGCTCGAATACGACGACGTGATGAACAAGCAGCGCGAAGTCATCTATGGTTTCCGCAACGAAATCATCAACAGCGACGACGTGCGCGACCGCCTCATGGACATCATCGAGGAGGTTGTGGTCTTGAAAGTGGAGGAATTTACTTCGGCTGAAGACGTCAGCGAATGGAAAATCCGTTCGCTGGCCGACTGGGTGAATTTGAATTTCCCGCTCGGCCTGCCCGAAGCTGAAATCGTCAAGGCCGCCGAATCCGGCAAGGAGAAACCCGTGTCCGGCTCGCTGTTCGACGGCTTGAGCGAGGCGCAGTTTGCCGTGTGCAATTTCATCAGCGACGCCATCCGCAAGGCTTACGAGTTGAAGATCAGTTTCGAGGAGCCGGAAAAACTGGTGACGGTGGAGCGTTACACCATCTTGCAGGCGATTGACAAACTGTGGCAGGAACATCTTTACGAGATGGACAGCCTGCGCCACAGCATCGGTTTGCGCGCCCACGGCCAACGCGATCCGCTGCTCGAATACAAGGCCGAAGCGTTCAAGATTTTCGACGAACTGATGGTTAACGTGAAAACGGAGATCTGCCACAACGTCTTCCGCAGCGCGTCGAGCCTGATGGCGTTTGAAAATTTTCTTCGCAACGCGCCGCAACAGACCTTGCACCAGAACACCAGCGCGTTCGGCGGCACCAGCACCGGAACCGGCGGCGGACAATCCAAAGCCAGCGACGTGGTCAGCGAAGCTGCGCAGGCGGTGGAAGCCCAGGCCAAGGCCAGGCCCGTCCGCACCGGCCCGAAAGTCGGCCGCAACGACCCGTGCCCCTGCGGCAGCGGCAAGAAATACAAAAACTGCTGCGGGAAGTAGTTTCCTTCGCCCGCAGGAGCGGGAGAAGGTGGCCGCAGGCCGGATGAGGGTTGTCGGGCATTTCATTTCTCATCCTCGTTCTCGTCCTCGTCCTCGAAAAAGGAACGGTTCGATTACGAGGACGACGACGAGGACGAACCTGCCAGTGGCGCGTCAAACTTGTTTTGGCGACGCCCCGTCGCCACCTCCCGCGAAACAGACTTCCGGTTTCCAGCGACGCCCGTCCGGTTTCAGCAATGCAGTTGCCGGTTCACGC
The DNA here is from genome assembly GCA_003455565.1 of Limisphaerales bacterium. Lineage (GTDB taxonomy): Bacteria > Verrucomicrobiota > Verrucomicrobiia > Limisphaerales > UBA11358 > UBA11358. Next base: position 5,755 of record DMQW01000156.1, on the reverse strand, counting down.
AATCGAGCCGCCGGTTCGGGAAATGCGTCCGCCGATTCAAGAAATGCGCTTACCGGGCGGAGAAATGCAGTCGCCAATTCAAGGAATGCGGTTGTCGGCGCAAGAAATGCGCCCGCCGGATCGAGATACGCCCTCGCCGTTCCAAGAAATAGACACGCCGGTTTGAGCAACGAGGTCGCCGATTCGAGAAATCGCCTCGCCGACGTAGGAAATGCCTTAAAACCAAGGAACTTGCTAAAAAACCACGAACTACACGAACTACACGAACGTAAAAACAGCCTGGGCAGCGTGACCGGTGTAGCAGGTTTGCCGTGCGCCAGTGCCTACCTCCGGCTCTGATTCGTGTATTTTGCGTTCTTTCGCGGTTCCAACTTTCAGAACTGTAGGAGACGACGTGAGGAGTCTCTAACTATTTTAATTTGAGCCTCGTCACCTCGGCTCCTGCCAGATTTTGGAAAATGCTTTGCCACTGCCAATTAGTGCGGTGGATTTGTTAAAGTTGTCAAACTTATCCACCTGGCGAGCTGAACAATTCGGCTGAATACTTTAATGTTGACTTAATTCCTGATCGGTTCAATTTCGCAACCGTAGCCATTCTCAAACCAAAACAAATCTATGAACCTTGAACTTACTGGTCAGATCAAAATGGTTGGCAACGCCGGCAAAATAAAATCTTTGTCATATTTTGGCGGAGGGCGTAGAAGCTTTGCCGTCAGGACAAAAAACAAGAAATTAAGAAACACATATTGAAGTAGCTTTTGCTACGGGCTGACTCGAAACCGCGAATTTCACAAAAGCCTCCCAGAAACCAAGCCGCCACTCGGCGCGGCTTGGCGCATTTTCTGGGAAGGCGCTTCGCGGTGCCTGAGTCAGGGTGCGTTGAGTCCGCGCCCTTGTGTTTTCGGCTTTGGAAAAATTATAAAAAGAAACTTTCGGCTTTTATCGGCAATTTTTAGCATTGCAATAATGGCGTCAACCTCTCGCGGCGCTGGCGTGACCGTCATTACGCACGGTTACGAGCCGTTTTATCAAGGCTATCCACCGTGGGTGGATTCGATGGCGCAAGCAATCACCAATGCTGCCGGCCAAAAAGGATTAAAGACTGCTTGGTATCATTTGCAAATTGGAGGGAGTCCATCAACCGGATTGACTGGCACTCCTGTTCAAAAGTCAGCAACTGCGGCTGAAGATGCTGAAGAGATCGTCTTGACTGTGGACTGGTCAGCCTTTGCAGATCATGGAGCGCTGGCAGTGTTTGGAGAACATGTAGAATCTCCCGACATTGCAACAGTGGTAGCGCGTAGCCTATTAACTGCCAATCAAGCAGGTTTTTATTTGGCTTCTCGCCCATTGCACCTTATTGGGCATAGTCGGGGTGGTTCGGTCGTGCTCGAAACGGCAAAAATCCTTGGTTCCTATGGCATTTGGGTAGATCATATCACCACCCTAGACCCACACCCTCTGACGGATCAAGATCTGTTTTATGTCTTCTTTACAACGCAACCTGATCCCTCCGCCATTCTTTACGAGAATGTGGTGTTTGCAGATAATTATTGGCGGACTCCAGAATATCCATCAGGCCAGACAATCGTCGGTTCAGAGGATATTTCACTTGATGATTCAAAATTCGGGATTCTAGACCCGCCCCATTCGGATGTTCATTCATGGTATCATGGCACGATTTACACAGACGGAGGTTACCCCATAAACGATGGCTTGAACGGTGTTGGCGGCGCAAACATCCCCGACTCCTGGTATACTCCATCCAATCCCGCCCGCAATGGCAGTGGGTTCGCTTTTAGTCGGATTGAAAACAATTTCCTGCACTACCGGCCCGCATTTTCTTATGCCATCGGTCAGGCATTTGGCGGTCATGCTCAACGTGCCACCACCAGCCGGGCCGGCGGCGCTCAATGGGCAAACATTGGACAAGTCCAAATTCTCCCGGCCTACCCGAATAACGCCTATCCCCAAGGCCAGCCCGTCACCGCCACGTTCAAATATCAAGATCGCGACAGCGGCGTGCGCGTCGAGTGGTTCATGGATACCGACAAAAATCCTTTCAACAACACCGGCGGTCCGGTGGTAGTGCAAACCTTCGACAGCACCGGCGACAAAGTGAGCAGCGGCACTGTCAACATCCCGACCGTCGGCCTGAGCGTTGGCATCACGCGACGCCTGCTCGCCAAGATCACCAGCCTCAACAACAACGCCGTGCGCTACGAATACGCTGACAGCACCTTCCTCATCACCTGGCCAGAGTTTGGACTCCAATCAATCACCCCGGACTCCGTCGTGGCCGGGGCTGGAGTAACAAGATTGACGCTGCATGGCAGCGCATTTGCGCCAAGTGACAAAGTGCTCTTCTTCAATGGCACGACCACTACCCCCGTCACTCCTGTCTCCGTCGCCGCCGACCAAATTGTTGTGGACTTCAATTTCGGCTCAACCCTCCGCACCTGGAGCCTCTCGGTCCAGCAATACATTGACATCCTGCCCTATCGCACCAGCGAAAGCCTGCCGGTTGAAGTCCGCTCCTCCACGCCCGCCGGCCCCTTGATCACCCAACAACCGGCCGATGCCACAGTCTCTTTCGGCCATACCACAAATTTCACCGTCGCGGCCACCGGCGCGGGCACGCTGGCTTACCAATGGCAGCGAAACGGACAAGATATTTCCGGCGCAACCAATACCTCTTACACAACATCACCTGTCACCTACGCCAATGACGGTTTCACCTATCAGGCGTTTGTTTCCGATGCTAACGGCACAACTATAAGCCGACTGGCTACGTTAAATGTCGTGTCGCAAATTTCGACCTGCAATGACCCGATGGAACCAAACGACCATTCCTATCAGGCAACCATTTTGCCTCTTGGCGTCGTGACCAACGGGCTGATTTGTTCGCCGTCGGACATTGATTGGTTCAAGGTCACGCTGGTCACCAACGGGCTGTTGAATTTGAGTTTGGTTGTGCCCAGTGGTTTGGACTTCGATTTGGAACTCTACGGGACGAATTTGGCATGGGCAGCGGGTTCCTACAACGCGGCGGGGCAAAATGAATCCATCCAGCAGACTTTGCCAGCAGGCGACTACTATGTGCGCGTTTATGGCTACCCGGCGGGAAACGGTTCTTACAGCCAAACACAGCCGTATCAATTGAGCGCCAATGCTTCCGAAGTGCGCCCGCCCGGCCCGTTGTCGGGTTACATTACCAATGATGTCTCTTGGTCGGGTGTGGTTGAAGTCACCGGCGACGTGACCATCGTGGGCGGCGGGTCGCTTACGATTCTGCCAGGAACGCAGGTGCGTTGCGCGGGTGGCGATGACCGTTCTTCTGGCAACGACAGCAGCCGCGTGGAAATTATTCTCAACGGCGGCACCTTGAACGCCAGTGGCACGGTGGATGCACCCATCCGTTTCACCAGCCGGGCGGCGAGTCCCGTTCCCGGCGACTGGTATGGGATACGGCTGGTGCAAGGGAGTGTGAGTCTAAGTCACTTCCTGATCGAGTTTGCGGTGATGGGGCTGCGCCTGGAAGACAGCGACACCCGCTTTGACAGTTACACGATTGAGCATGGAGCCATTCGGAACAGCCGCGACTACGCGTTTTATCAGAATGGCAGTCAGGGCACGGTGGAGTTGGACGATCTCTCCATCACCAACAACGCCAGTGGCCTCTACACTGGCGGACCATTGCTGGTGCGGGATAGTCGGTTCAACCGGAACACAGGCAGTGGCATTCTCGGCGACTCCTATTCGCTGACCCTGACGAACTGCGACGTGAGCACCAACGGCAGTTACGGGATTCAAGTATCAAGCAAGGCGCTGGTCGTCCAAAACTGCACCATCCAGGCCAACCAGACGTATGGACTATATGCCGCGTATGGTTCGGTTGAGGTGCGGAACAGCCAGATTCAGCGCAACTACGGCACAGGCGTTTATTTGCCTCGTCCTTCACCGGTAACTTTGGTTGGCAACACGATCAGTCAGAACACCGGGCAAGGGGTGCTATTGAATTTTGACGGGGGCAGCGTGAGTGCCGAAGGCATCACCAACAACGTGATTCGGAACAACGACGTGGGCGTGCAAGTTTACGGGAGTGCCTTGTCGGTGCTGAACCTCAGCGGCAATGACATCTACCAGAACCTCACCTTTGAACTCAGGAATGACAGCAGTATTTCCATTACGGCAAACAATTGTTACTGGGGCGAACCCACTGCCACGGAATGGACGGCGGGCCAGGTGAACTTGAGCCGCATTTACGATTTGCACGATAATGCTTCCGTCGGCCAAGTGCTCGTTACATCCATCCGTGGTGCTGCGACACAAAACACCTTGCATTTCACCCAACAGCCACAAAGCGTCATGGCGAACATTGGCGACACTGTCATATTGTCGCCGTTGGTCGCTGGCTCTGGAACTATCAGCTATCAATGGTTTGACAACGGCCTGCCGCTGGCACAAGCCACAAATCTTTCATTGACGTTAGCCAATGTGAACGTCGGCAATTCCGGCGGATATTATCTGGTGATTTCCAACGCAACGGGTGTGGCAAGCAGTTCAGTGGCGTTTGTGGCCGTTATTTTGCCGCCGGGAGCCCCGACTATCAGCCAGCAACCGCAACCGCGCAGCGTTCTCGCTGGATCACCTGTCAGCTTTACGGTGGTGGCCGCTGGCAACGGGCCATTTGGCTACCAGTGGCAGAAAGACAGTGTTGCCATTAACGGGGCCACCTCTTCCACTTACACAATAGCCGCAGTCACTGTGAATGACACCGGGGCTTATTCGGTCATCGTGACGAACAGTGGCGGCAGCACGCCCAGCCAGGCAGCAACATTGACTGTCAACGTGCTCTTGGGGAGTGCCATCAACCGCACCATCACCACGAACGGTAGTAATTTTGCGGTATCGCTCGTCGTTTCTCCGCCCGTAGGCACGCCAGCCTACATGGTGGAGGAAGTGTTGCCTGCCGGCTTTAGCCCGAACAATATCAGTTCGTCAGGTAGTTGGGATGCAGCCAGCCGCACGATTACTTGGGGGCCATTCTGGGATGGCCTGCCGCGCAGTTTCACTTACACGCTGATACCGCCGAGCGGTTTCAGCGGAACCGCCGCGCTTAACGGACAAGCCCTGTTGTTCGGTGCTACAGCCACAACCGGCGGTGACAGCAACGTAACTGTCGGGCCGCCGCCGATGAAGCCGGTTTTGGCGCTGGTCAAGATTGCAACGGGACTCTACGGGGCGTCGGTTACGGGAGAAATCGGGCGAACTTATCGGATTGATGCCACAGACGGTCTTGGTTCTGGAACTTGGACGCCGGTAACAACCGTGGTCGTCACCCAATCGCCGTTCACAGTTGCGGATTTGGGTTCAATTGGCAAACCCATGAGGTTTTATCGCGCCGTTGTCATTCAATAATAAACATGTCGTCACTGATTTTGGATGATTCTAACGGGCGGTGATTTCGTGATTTTCAAAGAAAAAATATTTTTGAAGCTGGACGAACTGCTGCTGCGGAATTGAGCCGATGTTTCACATAGTTAAGTAACCGTCGGCCTGGCGTGGGCGTCTGGTTCAGGATTCCTGAAATGAAAAATCTTTTTCCATGCCGCGCGCAAATTGGGTTGCTGTCCGTTGTCCTGATTGTTTCCAGCTTCGCTCTGCGCGCGACGGAAATGCCCGCCGCCAGTCACATCCGCGAAATTGCCGCGTGGCTGCCGGCGCAGCCGTCCGCCTTCGCGTGGCCCGTCAC
>DMQW01000018.1:4849-13659 GCA_003455565.1 Limisphaerales bacterium | reverse complement strand
GCATGGTGGCCGCCGCCGCGCGTGAAACAAAATTTGATTTGCTGTTCTCGCAGCACGCCATTTCCGCCGTTGCTGCCGGAAAACTGAAAAAGAAACTCAGCATTCCCGTCGTGATGAATTTCCCCGACCTGCTCACCGGCTTCATGGAAACATGGCCGAGTTACGTTGCGCCGAAGCCGCTCGTCCGCGCGCTGATGCGCTACGAAATGTCGCTGCCCGTCCGCTACAGCGTGGACGGCGTGTGCGCGATTTCCGACGAATTTGCCGAACGGCTCGCGGCTCGCGGCTATCCGCGCGAAAAAATCCGCCCGATTTATTACGGCTATGACGCGCAAGCATTTCCTTTGCGCGGGCAACTTCCGTTGCCGGGCCAGCCGCCCGTCGTCGTCATGCACGGTTCGTTCGACGCGCATCACCTCGGCCAGATTGCCTTTGATGCCGTTAGATTTGTCGCGGCAAAAAAGCCGGAAACCATTTTCCGTTTCGTCGGCAAACGCACCGCCGGACTGGAAAAGTTTTTGCAACGCGCGCAGGCAGTTCCGAATTTCAAATTTGAAGCGACCGGTTTCACGCCTTACGCCGAAGTTTCAAAGCATCTTGCCAGCGCGAGCGTGGGCATCGTGCCTTACGAGGAATCCGCCGGGACGCACTGCGCGTTCGTCGCGAAGATTGTGGAATACGTCGCCAGCGGACTGCCGACCGTTTGCACGCCGCTGAAAAGCGTCCAGAGCTATTTCAAAAACGATCCGCTGGTGAAATTTTCGGAATTCAACGGCGAAGATTTTGGGAAGAAAATTTTGGCATGGCTCGATGAACCGGTTTCCAACTGGCAGCCGCACGCCGCCAAATCCGCTGCGCGCGTGAAAGCCGAACTCGACTGGCAGCCGCTCTGCCGCAAGGCGGTGGATTTCGCGGAAAAGGTTTTTGCAACCGCCAAGCCGCCAAGTTTGCCACGCTGAAAATTATTCAGCTTCGTCTTTGAACAATTTTTCCACCAGCCAGCGGCTGCGCACGATGAGATAAATCCCGGTGGCAAATTCGATCACAGATGTTATCCAATATGTCATCGAATACCCCCACCAGTATTGACTATGCGCACCTGTCGGGTTGCCATCTTGCATGGCATGGATTAAGGAAATGATCCCGGCAATGATTGCAGCAATGACCGCAGGAACACCATGCGCGCAAAAGGAGAGGCCAAGAATTCGGGTAAGGAGATTGGCGAGTTGTTTGGGCTTCATGTGGCGATTCTCTTCCGCAAACCGGTTTTGTCGAGTGCCAACTCAAGCCTTCCCGCGCTGCCGGTTCACTTCGTAAAGGAACACCGCAGCCGCTGCGCTGACGTTGAGCGAATCCACGTCGTTCGCCATCGGAATCATCACGGCTTCATCGCACGCGGCCAGCACGGGCGCGGAAATGCCGTGGCCTTCGCTGCCGAAAACGATGCAGCAATCGCCGGAGAAATCTGCGTGCGACAAAACTTTTTCGTCCGGACACGGATGCGCGGCGACGCATTTCATTCCGTTCGCGCGCAACTCGCGCAAGGTTTCCACAAGGTTTGTGGATTCCAGCATGGGCAGCTTGAAAAGTGCGCCCATCGAGTTGCGGACGGTGCGGCGCAGGAACAGGCTGCTGCACGTTTCGCCCGCGAGCAGCGCCGACACGCCGAACGCCACGCAGTTGCGCATGAGCGCGCCGACATTTTCCGCGTTGGCCAGACCGTCCATGGCGACAAAAAAACGCGGACGGGGACTGGCGGCGAGAATTTTTTCCAGCGACAGCGGCGGCGGAATCTTCCCGATGGCCAGCACGCCTTGATAGATTTCAAAGCCGACAAGTTCCGCCAGCACCGGTTTGTCGCAGACGAACACGACGATTTCTTTTTCCGTTCGCGCGCGCAGCAGCGGCTCGAATTCGGCCAGCCGTTCCGCGATCAGCAGCACGGAGACGACGGTGAGATCGCTTTCCAGCAGGCGGTGCAAAACCTTGTCGCCTTCCACCACGAAAATGCCGAGCGCCTCGTGTTCGGCGGAACGCTTAAGCGAGCGATACGGTTCGAGTTCCGGCCGGTCGAGCGAGGTGATTTTTTGGATCCGCAAATTAGTCATGTTTGCGTTTCACTTTCACACGGTAGGGCGGGCCGGTTTCCTTGACGTGAAAACCAATTTCCCGGCGCGGTGTTTCCGGCGGCGTCATCAATTGATGAATCGCTTCAAACAGCGTGCGGATGTTTTCGTCATGATTTTCGATTTTGCGCTCCAACTCGGAAAGTTTGTGCGCGAGTTCCTTGTGCAAGGACAGTGTTTCCCGCAGCCGCACGAAAGCGCGCATGATGGCGATGTTGACCTGCTCGGCGCGCGGACTGCGCAGCACGCCGGAGAGCATGGCAACGCCTTCCTGCGTGAAAACTAAGGGCAAGTATTTGAAATGCAACCCCCTCTGTAAGCTTCCAATTTGGAATCTTAAAGAATCCGCTTCCTCCGCCGTGAGTTGGAACATGAAGTCGGCGGGAAAGCGCGACCGGTTGCGCTGCACCGCCTTGTTGAGGTTGCCGGTGGTGACGCCATACATCGCGGCCAGATCGCGGTCGAGCATCACGCGCTGGCCGCGAACCAGCAAGATGGCCTGCTCGATTTGTGGTGGCGCAACCAGTTCCGCTTTGTAGCCCATGATGAAAAAACGATACGCAATTTGATATTTCGGACAAAGAAAAATTCGAACGTCATTTCAGAATTGACCAGTCAATGCTGCAATGTCAGCATCCGGGCAATTGGAAAATTCTTATGAAAAGACTCACTTCTCTTTACTTCTGGCTGTTATCAATCAGCGCCGCATTTTCCGCCCTTCAGACGCCGATTGATTTCAACTTTTCCTTCAACGGCAGCAATGCGGTTCAAGTTGCGTGGAACGCATATCCGGACAAGAGCTATGTGCTCCAAACAGCCACGAATCTTGCTGGCTCATGGTCGAATTCCTCGCCGCTGGTCGCCACCTCGAATTCGCTCGCCTTCAGTTTTCCCACCACCGCCAAAGCCCAGTTTTTCAAAGTGGTCAAGCTCGACACCGAAGGGCCGCAGATTGACCAGACCTCGCCGTTGGATGGGGCGATTGCCGTGGATCGTCAAAGTCCGGTCCAAGTCTGGTTAAGTGATGTCACCGGCATCAACACCAACTCCATCATTCTCACCATCGGCACCAATGCCCCGGTCAGCCTGCCCAATCCACAGTTCGCCTATGCCGGCGGTCTGCTGACTTACACCCCGGCCACGAACGGATTTCTCGGCACCAATGGCGAAGTTGTCGTCGCCACGATTTCCGTGGCCGACACGCTGGGAAATGTCACCACCAACTTCACTTGGTCATTTCAAATCGAACTCCCCACCGTTGCCAGTGCCAACATTCTTTTCATCAGCGGCACGAACGGCCTGGTGCTCGTTTCCACGAATGGCGACTACTACACCTTTTCCTACCCCGACGCATCGTCTGGCTTGAGCGCTGGACTGCATCTCGTCAACGCCGATCCTTACACCGGCTACAGCCGCACCGTTGTCAGTTTTACGGAGTATCCGGCCAGTCACACGGTGGTGGTGCTGACCCGCCTGACCAAGCTGGCCGAGTTGCTGGAATCGGGAAGTCTTTCCGGCGCGAAATTCATTGAGTTGACCGGCCCGCCGTCCACGAACGGGATACGGCCGGCGGCCAAAGCACTCATCGCTGGCATTGATTTCAATCATCACTACGACCTCAAGCAAGTTCTCTATCAGGACGCGAACCTCACCGTGGAGATTCTTACCAATAGCCATCTCTATTTGAATGGCAGCCTCGAACTGGCGGCCAACTTTGAGGGGCAAAAACTCACCAAATTTGAAAGCAAGCTGGCGGGCGATGTTGACTTCCGGTTGGAAGCCCATGTCGGCGCGCAAGGTGCCATTGACCATGCCGACAGCACGGTGCTCATCCCCAAGACCGACCCGCCCAAAAGAGTCTTTGCCTTGATCGGCTACGTCCCGGTGTGGATTGATCTGACCTTTGAACTGAACGCCGGTTACTCCGCCCACTTGGAAGGCAGGGCCGACTACACCAACGGCGTGCAGGCCAACAAGGAGTTTCTATATGGTCGCCGCTGGGATTTGACTACCGGCTGGAGCGTCGTCTCACAAAACCCCGCGCTCGAACTCACCTGTCTCGGCCCGCGCTGGTTGGTGGAAGGCACGGGCAATCTGCACGTCTATCTCCAGCCCAAAATCACCGCGCTGATTTATAGCGCGGCGGGAGCGTGGTATGACTTGCAGCCGTATGCCGACTTGGTGGGCCGCTACCAATCGAATCCCTACGAATATGACCTTGCGCTTTACGGCGGCTTGACCGGCAGCATGGGACTGGACTTGAGCATCTGGGATGATTCGTGGGGCGCACTGCCATCAGTCAGCTATGAGTTCATCCCGCGCACGTTGCTCTGGGAAACCAACAACTTGGCCAGTCCGCCGCAGATTACCGGCCAGCCGTCAGACCAGTGGGTGACGACCGGCGGCCCGGCCACCTTTACCGTGACCGCGAATGGCCCGGGGCCGCTGACCTATCGCTGGCAGCGCGAAGGACTCTATCTCACAGATGACAGCCGCATTACTGGCACCCGGAGCAGCACGTTGCAAATCAATCACTGCTCGATCAGCGACGCCGGGAATTACCGCGTGCTCGTGAGCAACCCAAATGGAAGCGTCACCAGTCAAGGCGCGCTGCTGACCGTTTGCCCGACTAATATACAATCCGGCATGGCTCTCATCCCTGCTGGCAGCTTCACGATGGGAGACAACTTTGGGGACGGTGCCGCAGGGGGGTGGCCCTATGAAGTGCCCTTGCACACTGTCTATGTCTCGGCGTTTTACATGGACAAGACGGAGGTGACGAAGGCGTTGTGGGACAGTGTATATGCGTGGGCGATCACGCATGGCTACAGCTTTACATCTGCGGGATCGGGCAAGGCGGCGAATCATCCGGTGCAGACGATTACTTGGTATGACATGGTGAAGTGGTGTAATGCGCGTTCGGAACAGGCGGGAAAGGTGCCGGCTTACTACACGACTTCCGCCCAGACGGTGGTTTACCGGACTGGTCAAGTCGACGTGGATAACAATTCAGTGAAGTGGGGGAGCGGGTATCGGTTGCCGACGGAGGCGGAGTGGGAGAAGGCGGCGCGGGGCGGGAGCAGCGGGCAACGGTTTCCGTGGAGCGACAGCGACACCATCCAGCATAGCCGGGCGAATTATTACAGTTCCACGAGCTACGCTTACGACACTAGCCCGACGCGCGGCAATCACCCAACGTTCAAGGATGGTGTTTTCCCCTACACGAGTCCAGCGGGATATTTTGCGCCTAATGGCTACGGCCTTTATGACATGGCGGGAAATGTGTGGGAGTGGTGTTGGGATTGGTATGGCAGTTACGGGAGCGTTTCGCAGACCGACCCGCGTGGTCCAACATCAGGTTCCTACCGGGTGAGTCGGGGCGGCAGTTTCCACGACGACGCGTTCTACTGCCGGTCGGCGGATCGCGGCTACGACTACCCGTCCAACTACTACTACGACTTCCACATTGGATTCCGGTCGGTCCTATCCGCAGGACAATGAGCTAAACAGTAAAAACCAGCGGAGCGTCCGCAGCGGTCAAATGGGAGCAGGCGGCGCGGCTGGAGCGCCGACTTTTAGTCGGCTTAAAATGAGAAAGTTGGTGCCGTGCGAAATGAGCGAAGAACATGAACCACCAGCGGCACATCAATTTCGTCCTGCAATATTTCGTTGAGCCTGGCCAAATTTTTCCCGTCGCGCGGCGGTATAAAAAAATCCCAATCCATCGAGAAGCGCGGCATGCCGGTGAGGCGCATGGCTTGTCCGCCCACCAGCAGGTAACGAATGCCCGCCGCGTTGAGGGCAAGGATTAGTTCGTTCATTTTGAGGGCGATAATTGTGCCAGCCGCCGCAGCGCGGAAAGTTTCCAAGTGTTCAATTCCGCGTGGGAGGAAAACCGCTTGCTCTTGAAGTCCGGCAGGCGGGGTGCGGCGGGTGCCGGCACGACCGTGGGCTTGGCCGCCCACAAGCGATACTTGGCGTTGTAATCGTCGGTGATTTTCATGCGTGCTTCAAAGTGCTGGAGACAGATTATCTCAAGGCATTATGAAAAACAACCGTGGCCGCGAAATTTTGGCGGTGCAGTATTGCCGCCCGCCCCGCGAAATCGCCCAAAAAATCCGGCGAGATTTCAAAGCTCCAGCGTCGCGCACGGCACCTCCTGCGCGGCGAGCTGGAGTCGGACGTGCGTTGCGCCGATGTGATGGAGTTGTTCGGCCATGACGTGCTGCGCGAGTTCGGGCTTGTTGCATTCGCGGCTCAAGTGGGCGAGGTAAAGGTGGCGCAGTTCGGCGGACATGATTTGCGCGGCGGCTTCGGCGGCGGCTTCGTTGGAAAGATGGCCGTGGCGGCCGAGGATGCGTTGCTTGAGGCTCCACGCGCGGCGCGGACAATCCTGTAGCATCTTCACATCGTGATTGGATTCGAGGACGAGGACGTTCGCGGCGCGGATGCGGTCGAGCACCAGCTTGGTGACGTGACCGAGGTCGGTGGCAAAGCCAAAATTGCCGGCGGCGGTGCGCAGCAAAAATCCGACGGGGTCCTGCGCGTCGTGCGGAATGGAAAACGTTTCGATGCCCACATCGCCGATTTCAAAAGCCGCGCCGTTTTCAAACAATCGCCAGTCAATTTTTTGTTTCAGGTGTTCCGTGCCGTCGAGGCCGTCGAGCGCGGGTTTTTTCGCCCATTTGGTTTTGAACGCCCAGACGGTGCCGTCCTGCGTGCCGCGATTGCAATAGACAGGGATGTGAAATTTATCGGCGATGCCGAGCAGTCCGCTGATGTGGTCGGAGTGTTCGTGCGTGATGAGAATGGCGGTGAGATTTTCCGGCGTGCGCCCGATGCTGGCGAGGCGCTGGCGGATCTGGCGCGGAGAAAACCCGGCGTCCACGAGCACGCGGGCTTCGGCGGTTTCGAGGTAGGCGCAATTGCCGCTGGAACCGCTGCCGAGGATGGTGAATTTGACGGACACGCGCTGCACGGTAACGGCGGGAAAGTGCGCGGGCAAATTCTTTTGTCACGGTAAAATTGACTTGGCGCGGAAGTGGATTATTTTACAGCATTCCTGTTTCGGCAAACTTTGGAATGCGGTGTGCTTTTGTTGGAATCGGCCTAATCAGAATTAATCATGTATTGTAAAAGCAGAACTTTTAGGGTTTTCACGGTGCTCGGCCTGCTCTGGGTGCTGGGCATTTGTCCTGTTTCTGGCGCGGGCTGGAAAACCTTGCGCGGCCATGTGCCGGCCATGACAAGCCGGCTGGCGGCCACCGGGCGATTGCCGGCCACCAATCAATTGCGACTGGCCATCGGTGTGCCGTTGCACGATGCGGCGGGTTTGGAAAATTTTCTCGCGCAAGTTTATGATCCGGCCAGTCCGAATTTTCGGAAATACCTCGCGCCGGAAGAGTTCACCACGCGGTTCGGCCCGACAGAACCGGATTATGCCGCCGTCAAAAATTTTGCGCGCACGAACGGCTTGGTGGTCACCGCCACTCACGGCAACCGGTTGTTGCTCGACGTGGCCGGGCCGGTGACGGCGGTTGAAAGAGCATTTCACGTCACGCTGCGGACGTATCGGCATCCAACGGAGAACCGCGATTTTTTTGCGCCGGACACCGAACCGACGGTGGATGCGAATCTGCCGATTGCGGACGTGAGCGGGCTGGATGATTTTTCACGACCCCACCCGAAGGTTCATCGTTCCGACGCGGCGACAATCTTGGCGAAAGCCGGCACGCCAAAATCCGGTTCCAGCCCCTCCGGCACTTACATCGGCCCGGATTTTCGTAATGCCTATGTGCCGGGCACGACCTTGGACGGCACGGGACAAATGGTCGGCCTGGTGCAGTTCGATGGATATTATTCCAACGACATCGTGGCCTACGAAAATCTTCTGCCCGGTTCGCCGCGCGTGCCGATCCAGACGGTTTTGCTGGATGGTTTCAACGGCGTGCCGACCACGAGCGCCAACAGCGGCAACATCGAAGTTTCGCTCGACATTGAAATGGCCATTTCAATGGCTCCCGGACTTTCCAATATAGTCGTCTTTGAAGGAAACCCAGCCAGCAGTTTTTTCATTCCCAATGATGTTTTGAACAACATGGCCGCGAGCAACATGATTAAAAATTTAAGCTGTTCCTGGGGCTGGAGCGGCGGGCCGGACGCAACCACCGAAACCATTTTCAAGCAGATGGCGGCGCAGGGACAATCTTTCTTCAACGCGTCCGGGGACAGCGACGCTTTCACGGCAGGGCAGGTGGATAGTTCGAGTTTCGACGGTTCGCCTTCCAGCAGCCCCAACATCACGCAAGTTGGCGGCACAACTTTGACGATGAATGGCACCGGAGCATCTTACGCCTCGGAAACCGTTTGGAACTGGGGCATCTCGCGCGGGTCAAGTTATGACGGCGTGGGCGGCAGCGGCGGCATCAGTAGTTTTTATTCTATTCCCGCCTGGCAGCAAGGCGTCAGCATGCTGGCCAACGGCGGCTCGACGACCCAGCGCAACATTCCTGACGTGGCGCTCACGGCTGACAATGTTTATGTCGCCTATGCCAATGGCAGCAGTGAAACGGTCGGCGGCACGAGTTGCGCCGCGCCGTTGTGGGCGGGCTTCATGGCGCTCGTGAACCAGCAAGCTGCGGCTGCCGGCAAACCGGCGGTCGGATTCATCAATCCAACTATTTA
>DMQW01000018.1:1416-4538 GCA_003455565.1 Limisphaerales bacterium | reverse complement strand
AATGCGTTTTATGCCGGGCCGGGTTACGATCTTTGCACCGGCATCGGCACGCCGAACGGAACGAATTTGATCAATGCGTTAATCAATCCCGATCCGCTCATCGTGATTTCCAATTACGGTTTTAATGCCATCGGCTCGCCTGCCGGGACATTCAATGTTACTTCGCAAACTTTTTATCTGACCAATACCGGAGCCGCCACGCTGGAGTGGTCGCTCATCAACACTTCGGCGTGGCTCGATGTTTCAATGAGCAGCGGCACGCTCGCCGTCGGCGCGAGCAACTCGGTGGTGGTCAGTCTGAACACCGTCGCCAGCAATTTGAACGCCGGGACTTACACAGCGAGCCTCTGGTTCTCGAATGTCACGAGCGGCGTGGCGCACGGCCGCCAGTTTTCCTTGAAGACAAGTGACGCGCTCGTGATCCTGCCGACGAATTATTTTTCTTTCATCGGGCCGTCCGGCGGGCCGTTCGCTCCGGCGTCGCAGGGAATTATTTTGACGAACGCCCGGTCCGGCCTTTTGAACTGGGGCATCAACAACACTTCCGCCTGGTTCGATGTTTCACCGGCCAGTGGCAGTCTTTCGTCCGGCGCGCAAGCCAGCATGACGTTCACCCTCACACCGGCGGTCACAAATTTGGCAAACGGAATTTACGCCGCCACTTTTCAGGTGACCAACCTGGCCAGCCAGTTTGTGCAGGTAATCACCGGCAGCGTGCTGGTCGGACAACCGCTCGTGCAAAATGGCGGATTCGAGACTGGTGACTTTACCAGTTGGACTTTGAATGGTGACGCCGGCAATTTTAATTATGTGGATAGCAGCGGTTCATTTGTTGCACCTCATTCGGGAACATATTGTGCTCTATTAGGCGAATCCGGCTTCCTGGCATATCTTTCGCAAACCTTACCCACTGCCGCCGGCCAGAAGTATTTGATTTCTCTGTGGCTGAATAATCCGCTGAAAGGAAGTCCTTCCAATCCGAATGAATTCAGTGTTTCATGGAACGGCAGCACGCTCTATGACAAAGTGAACATTGCCAAAATCGGTTGGACCAATATGCAGTTTGTCGTCAAAGCCACGGGCAGCAGCACGGTTCTGCAAATCGGCGGACAAGATGACAACTATTACCTTGGTCTCGACGATGTCACCGTGACTCCGGGTTTTGCCCCGGCCATTTCCACGCAGCCAACCAACCTGACCATTTTATCCGGCAGCAACGCCGTTTTCAGCGCGACCGTCAGCGGCTCGGCTCCGCTCGTTTATCAATGGCGCAAAAACGGAACGAACATTTCCAACGGCGGCAACATTTCTGGCGCGACGAGCAATGTCCTCACGCTCACCGCTGTCACCACTAACAGCAGCGGTAATTACAACTTGTCCGTGACGAATATTTTTGGCGTCAGCACCAGCAGCGTCGCCACGTTGACGGTGAATTTAATTTCCACGGGCCTCGCGCTGGATTCGTCCGCCAATCCATCCGGCTACAAGGACAATTTAAGTTTCACCGCCGCCGTCACGCCGGCCAACGCCAGCGGCACCGTGCAATTTTTCACCAACGGCGCGGCGTTCGACACCGGGACGCTCGTCGCCGGCCAAGCCGCCAGCACGAACATTGCTTCCCTGCCGCGTGGCACAAATCTGATCACCGCCATTTATTCCGGCGACGCGAACGATCTGCCCGCCACCAACACGCTCGCGCAAATCGTCACGAATCATCCGCCAGTTGCGGCCACGGCATTTTACCGCCGCGCCGCCGGCAGTTCGTTGGACATCGCCGTTGCCGACCTCGCGACCAACTGGACGGATGTTGACGGTGACATTATTTCGCTGGCCGGTTTCAGCGTCAGCACCAACGGCGTGACCCTGACCAACAACGCCGGAACGCTCGTCTATTTCAATTCCAACAACGTCGCCGACCAGTTCAGTTGCGCCATCAGCGACGGCTGGGGCGGCACCAATTTCCAGACCGTCAACATCACCGTTGTGCCGCCCGTTAATCCCACCCCGAACATCACCGGCATGGCCGCCAATACCAACGGCAGTTTCACTTTGAATCTCGCCGGTGCGTCCGGCTACACCTACGTTTTGGAGACGACGACCAATTTGATTTCGTCCGCCAACTGGCTGCCCGTCGCCACCAACACGCTTGGCACCAACGGCGTCTGGCAGTTCAACGACGCGCAGGCCACCAATTTCTCGCAACGGTTTTACCGGCTCAAACTCGCGCAATAATTCTTGGCGGGGCGGGCGTCCCCGCGAGCCGCTTGCCCAGCGCGCCAAAAAAAGTAACATGGTTGCGTGAGCGAATTCCTCCAGCGCGCCGAACGCGAAATTCAAGAACGCAATTTGTTTTCGCGCGGACAAAAAATTCTCGTCGCCGTTTCCGGCGGCGCGGATTCGATGGTCTTGCTCCACACGCTGAATTCGCTCGCGCAAAAATTCCGCTGGAAAATTTCCGTCGCGCATTTCAACCACCAGCTTCGCGGGCGCGCCAGCGATGCCGATGAAAAACTTGTCCTCAAAACGGCGGCGGCACTGAAACTGCCGGTGGTCGTCGAACGTGCGGACGTGAAATCGTTCGCCAAAAAATCAAAACTTTCCGTCGAGATGGCCGCGCGGAAGCTGCGCCATGAATTTTTTGCGCGCGTCGCGCGCGGGCAGAAAACTTCCGTCGTCGCGCTGGCGCATCACGCGGACGACCAGGTTGAACTCTTTTTTTTGCGCCTGCTGCGTGGCGCGGGCGGCGAAGGTCTGGCCGGAATGAAATGGCGTTCGCCTTCGCCCGCCGACAAAAAAATCATGCTGGTCCGTCCGCTGCTGGATTTGACGAAAACGGAACTGTTCGGCTTTGCGCGCGAAAATAAAATCCAGTTCCGTGATGACAAAACAAATTTTTCCGTTGATTTTCTCCGCAACCGGATTCGCCACGAACTCTTGCCGCTGCTGCAAAAAAATTATCAGCCCGGATTGTTGAAAACAGTTTTGCGGCTGATGAAAATCGTCGGCGCGGAAGCGGAGTTTGTTGGCGAAACGGCCTGCCAATGGCGGGGAAAAAATTGTAGGAGCCGAGGTGACGAGGCTCAAATCAAAAGCGGAAAGCGGAAAGCGGAAAGCGGAAACCA
>DMQW01000018.1:939-1130 GCA_003455565.1 Limisphaerales bacterium | reverse complement strand
CGTTGCGCCGGATTTTGATTTGATCGAGCAGCTCCGTGAATCGCCGGGAAAATTTGTCAGCGTCGGTCCCGGTCTGGCCGTCGCCCGCAATACGACGGGAAAACTTGGCCGCAAGGAACCCTTGGCCATTGGTTTCAAGGCGGGCGAACTCAAGCTGAAATTGCCGGGCCGGGCCGGGCAGGCGGATTTCG
>DMQW01000018.1:432-684 GCA_003455565.1 Limisphaerales bacterium | reverse complement strand
GGGCCGGGCCGGGCTGGCGGATTTCGCCGGCGTGAAATTTCGCTGGCGGATTTCGCCGCAGAAAAAATTCATTCGTCCGCAGCGGCGGACGGGGATAGAGGTTTTCGATGCGGACAAAGTCGGCGGCGAGATTGTCCTGCGCCATTGGCGCGCGGGCGACCGGTTTCAGCCGATCGGCCTGAAGTCGGCGGTGAAGTTGCAGGATTTATTTGTGAACGCCAAGATTCCCGCCGCCCGCCGCCGCGCGCTGGT
>DMQW01000018.1:0-142 GCA_003455565.1 Limisphaerales bacterium | reverse complement strand
GCCGCCCGCCGCCGCGCGCTGGTTTTGGCAACGACGGCGGACGGCGAAATTTTCTGGGTGGAAGGTTTGCGGATTGGCGAGTGGTTTAAGCTGACGCCGGCAACAAAAAAGCGTTTCCTCTGGCGCTTTTGATCACCGCAGC
>DMQW01000431.1:672-4616 GCA_003455565.1 Limisphaerales bacterium | reverse complement strand
CAGTTTTATTTAATATGCTCTAGAAGGCACCTATGCAGCCACACATTTTTTCATCGTAGGGAGAGAAAATCGCGCCGCGCCGGTGGTCAAGCGTTGCTCAGGGAGGGATAAGCTGATTACCGACAACGACGGCGAGGACGGAAGCGCTCTACTCCACGGCGGTGGAGTCGCTGTTCACGCCCGGATGCAAGCCGAGTTGTTTGAGCTTTTCGCGCAGCGTCAGGCGCGAGAGGCCCAGCCAGCGAGCAGCTTTGCTCTGGTTGCCTTCCGCAAGCGCGATGGCCTGGGTGAGAATCTCGCGTTCTGCCTCGGCGACGATTTGCGCGTGCGTGTCGCTGATTTCACCGTGTTGAGCACGGGTCAGCAGCAAAGCGGCGAGTGATGGAAGTGAGTTCGCGGCCTGCCCGCCAACAGATGCGCGGGCGGCGAGAATGGCGCGCACGGCCTCGGCGGTGATGGAGAGGCCGCGAGCTTCCAGCAGCATACGGCGCGTTACGTTCTCCAGTTCGCGAATGTTGCCGGGCCACGGGTCGGCTTGCAGTGCGACGAGAGCGTCGGGCGTGATGGCGGGCGCGGCAATACCGAAGTCAGCGGCGTATTTGCGGAGGAAATGCTGGACGAGGGCGGGAATATCCTCGCGACGCACACGCAGCGGAGGCAGTTGAATGGCCACGACGTTCAGGCGATGGAACAAATCTTCGCGGAATTTCCCTTCGCGAATCATCGCTTCGAGGTCGCGGTGCGTGGCGGCAATGATGCGCACGTCCACGGAAATGGTGTCGCTGCCGCCAACGCGCTGGAATGTTTGCTGTTGGAGGACGCGGAGCAATTTGACTTGAGTGTTCGCCGGCAGGTCGCCGATTTCATCCAGGAACAATGTGCCCTTGTTCGCCTGCTCGAAACGTCCGATGCGGCTGTGGTCCGCTCCGGTGAACGCGCCACGTTCGTGACCAAAGAGTTCGCTTTCCAACAGGTTCTCAGGCACGGCGGCGCAGTTGATGGCGATGAATGAAGACTTCGCGCGTTCGCTGTGCTGGTAAATGGCGCGGGCGATGAGTTCCTTCCCCGTGCCCGTTTCGCCGCGAATGAGAACGGTGACCGGCTTGGCGGCGACGCGTCCGATTTCCTTGCACACCTCCCGCATGGCCCGGCTGACGCCCACGAGCGCGGTGCGGGCGGATGGCTCGTCAGTCAACGCCACGGGTTCGCGCATGAGCCGACCGGCATCCACGGCCTTGTGGAGCAGCGCGAGCAGTTCTTCCATCTCGAAGGGCTTTTGCAGGTAATCGTAAGCGCCGAGTTTGGTGGCTTCGATGGCCGTCTCGATTGTGCCGTGCGCCGTCATCAGGACGACAGGCAGACGCGGCTGGGTCTCGTGGAGCTGGCGCACGAGGTCAAGTCCCCCGAGGCCGGGCAAGCGTAAATCAGTGAGCACGGCGTCAAATGTGGCATTGCCTGCGCGGCGCAATCCGTCGTCGCCTCGTGCGCTATGAGTGACGGCGAATCCTCCATCCTCCAGCACCTGCCGCAGGTTGACGGCGAGTTGAGAGTCGTCTTCGATGAGAAGGATGCGGGGTGAAGAACTCATGTGGGCGGAATAGATGAAGCAGTCGCCGGCGCGGGCACGACCGGCAACACGATGCCGAAAGTCGTGCCGTGACCCGGCTGGGTCTGATACTCCAGCGCGCCGCCGTGTTTCTCGACGATGCGCGCCGCAATCGAAAGGCCGAGACCTGTGCCGGCTTCCTTCGTAGTAAAGAACGGGTCGAACAATCGCTTCTCGACTTCGGGCGGAATGCCTTTGCCGGTGTCGGTGACTTCGAGGATGGCCACGTTACTTGATTTGCCGTGAAGCTTGGCATGGCCCACCCGCACCCGCAGCGTGACGCTGCCCTGGCCTTCGATGGCTTCGGCGGCGTTGCGGACGAGATTGATGAGAACCTGCTTGATGAGTGTCGTATCAATTGAAACGTGCAACTCCGGGCCGTCTTCGAGCGCGAGTTGCACACGGCCCTGTTCGAGCGTGCTGCCCATGAGCGAGGCCACTTCGCACAAGGGCGCATCGGCGCGCACGATTTTGAGTTGCGGTTCAGAAGGGCGGGCAAAATGGAGCACGTCCTGCACGATGCGTTCGAGCCGGCCGATTTCGGAACTGATGACCCCCGTGTCCGCCGTGCTGGCCGCGTCGGTGGCAACGCGTTTGCCGAGCATGTAAAGGCGGGCCTTGATGGACGTGAGCGGGTTGCGGATTTCGTGGGCGATGCCGGCAGCCAGTGTGCCGAGCGTGGCGAGCTTCTCCTGCTTTTCGAGCAGGACTTCGCTTTGCACGAGCTTTCTGCGCAGCGGTGCAATCAGGTCGCGGTAGAGAATGACGCCGAGCACGGCGACGAGCGCGAGCAGCAGCACCACACCGATAAAAAGAAAAACGCGCAGGTTCGCGAGCGTGTGGTTCGCGTCGGCCAGGAAAAGCGCCTCCGCCTCGCGATGCATTCCGGCAAGTTGGACCGCGATTTGGCGCAACCGGTCTTCGTGGCGTTCGACCTGTTCAAGCTGGGCAAAAACCTCCGTCGAGATGCCCGCAGGCTGTCCGTTGGTCTGCACTTGAGCGGCGGCAACAAGGTAGTCGTCATAGGCCGCGTTGAGTTGGTGGTAGAGGTCGAGCTCGCGCGGAGTGGTGTGCTTCAAGGTTTGCTGGTCAATCCATTGGTCAAGCTGGACGCTCGCTTCTTGAAATTGAGTCCATGTTGTTGGGTTGCGTCGGGCGGTGTAGCGAAGCAAGAGATTGCCCAAGGGCAGCAGCCGCTGCTGGAATTCTTCGGCGAGCCGGAAGCTTCCCAGCTGCGAGGCGGTCAGCTTGCGTTCAAGCTGCGCGATGCGCCGCCAAGAATCCTGCATGCCCCAAAGCGTCAGGCCAGCCATCAAAGCGATGGCGCCGATCAACATCGTCATGCGCAGGCGGGCAGCGGAGTTCATATCAATGGCCAGCAGCTTACCAGACGGCGGTAACTTCTTAACCAAAAAAAATGGCGTGGTGGATGCGTTCTCGGACTAAAGCCCAGTAAATCAACACGCCAGCCGGTTGGCATCCCGGCAGCTTAGGTTTAACTCGTTCGAGCGCCCGCTGCTGCGGGCCACGCACAAAAAGACGATTATGAATACATTGACAACTCTCCCGAAACTTGACCCTCATGCACAACCATCACCCATGCTACTCGCATCCGCCGCCGCGAATCGCAAACGCGTTCTCATTGCCGACGACGATACTGCGGTGCGCGCTGCGCTGGCCGCCGTCCTTGAATCGGAAGGCTACGACGTGGACGTGGCGGCGGATGGCCGCCAAGCGGTCCTCCACGCCACCGCCCAGCCACCGGATCTCGTGCTGCTGGACCTGAACATGCCTAATGTGGACGGCTGGATGGCGTTCACGAAACTCGACCATGTGTGTCCTCTGCTGCCGGTCATCATCATCACGGCGCGCCCGCACCAATACAAGGAAGCGGTGCGGCTGGGCGTAGATGCGTTCATGGAAAAGCCGCTCGATTTTCCGGTGCTGCTGCGCGCCATCCGCAAGTTCACGCACGAACCGGAAAAGCGGCACACCGACCGCATCACCGACCGGGGCTTTGTCACGCGGCTGCTCAAGGCCAGCAACTCAAACCATTCCTGATATGAAAGCCGATTCAAAATCCCAGAGACGTGATCGTGAGCAGATGGAGAAGCCGTCGCCTCGTGCCACGCGTAAGCACATTCTGCTCGTGGATGACGACGCCGGCGTGCGCGGTTCACTCCAAGACGTGCTGGTCGAGGAAGGCTACTTGGTGATTCCCGCCAATGACGGCCAGCAAGCGTTAGAACTCATCGCCTCCAGTTCCATTGACCTCGTGCTCCTCGATCTCAACATGCCGCGCAAGAACGGCTGGGACACGTTTGAGCGCCTCAGCGCC
>DMQW01000431.1:0-578 GCA_003455565.1 Limisphaerales bacterium | reverse complement strand
CGTTTGAGCGCCTCAGCGCCGAGCATCCGCTTGTGCCGGTCATCATCGCCACCGCGCGCCCGAACCAACTCTTTACCGCGCTAGGCGCTGGCGTGGGCGCGCTGCTGGAGAAACCGCTGGACATCCCGCATCTTCTCACAACCATCCGCCGCCTGCTCGAGGAATCGAGCGAAGCCCGGCTCCGCCGGCTCGTCGGACAGGGAGCGCCAATTGATTACAGGCCAGCGAACGGGGGGGACTGATAAACTCGCTTATAAAGCCCGATGAAAAAAACAAACTGCAAAAGCGCCTGCGCTCGCAAATGATTTCACGGCCCACTTCGGCCGTTGATGATTTGTGCTGAAAACCAAGGCGATTTCTAAAGTCAGGAGCAAATGGCTGCTACCGTCTGTAAATGGCCGCCCGGTCTTGCTCTTGCTTATGATCGGGCATTTCTGCTGCGCCCTTTTGATTTGGTTCGACCACAGGCCGGGTCTTCAACCGTGGGCGGCGTTGCCGATCATTAACGGATTTGTAACGTTTTGGTTGCTGGCTAAACCACACACTCAGTTCCTGAATTGGAACGAGCAATCCAAAGG
>DMQW01000024.1:10184-10516 GCA_003455565.1 Limisphaerales bacterium | reverse complement strand
GAGTAGATCGTCGGCAGCGTCAGATGTGTATAAGAGACAGGTTGCACTCAGTCCCGGAACTGACGTGCGGATAGGAGGCCGAGCTTGGAGCAGCACGCCAACGCCACTGCGGACGCAGACACCCACCGGAAAAACAAAAAAGCTTTTAAGAAAAAAATGAAACCCTTTACTTAACGCTTGACCAATGAACCCTCATAGGAGGGGTTCTTGATATTTACGAATTCTGCTGGCAGATTAAGCTGATCGGTATGCCGAGGCAGTTGCGCATCGAATACCCAGGCGTGATTTATCATTTGATGAATCGTGGCCGGGCTTTTTCCGCCGGGCGGGAC
>DMQW01000024.1:0-9957 GCA_003455565.1 Limisphaerales bacterium | reverse complement strand
CGGCAGGCGCGGACGCCCGCCGCTGTCTCCGCGCCACGCCCCTATTCAAATTTTGAAGACACGCTCTAGACGTAAAGCGCGTTTTGCAGATCGCGCACGAGGATTCCGGAGAACGGATAACGCCGGTCAGGCTCGCGTTCGAGACACTTCAAAATGGCCTTCTCCAATGCCGGCGGCACGTCGGGATTATGTTCGCGTGGAGCAATCAGCCCGCCCGGAGCCATCTGCGCGGCGAGAATTTCCGCCGGGGTTTCGCCCGGAAACGGCTTGTGGTTCGTCAGCAGTTCATACGCGGCGACGCCAAAGGCAAAAATGTCCGCCCGCGCGTCGAGCGGTTCGCGCTTCAACTGTTCCGGTGACATGTAGCCGGGCGTGCCGGGATTTTTTGAAAACTTGATCGGTTTTTCAGGAATCGGCTGCGCGAGGTCGAAATCAATCAGCCGCACCGCGCCGTTGCGCGAGACCAGGACATTCTCCGGTTTGAAATCCAGGTGCATATAACCGCTCTCGTGGATGTCACTCAAGCCGGTGGCCATATCAATCAGGATTTGCGCGACATTTTCCACCAGCACCGGGTCCTGCCGCGCAAACAGCATCTTCAAATTTTCCGCCTCAACGTAGTCCATCAGCAGATAATCACTGCCATGCTCAACGTAACCAACAATGTGATCGCTCTCCGTGAGCTTGGATAAAATCTCGTTGCCGCGCGAAAACCGCCGCCGCGCCGTGAAGTTGAAACGCAATTCCCGTTTCAACCGCCGCAGGGCATAAGGTTTGCCGCGCTCATCTGACACGAGCCAGATGTCGGCCATGCCGCCGCTGTTGAGCAGTTCCCGCAAATTAAACCGTCCGAACTTTTCTTGTCCGGTGATTTCACTGTCTGTTGAAGCGCGCGCCATCGTTAAAAACATTTAACACACGCCGCGCGCCGCTGCTAATAAAACTTTTTCACCGAATTGTCTTCCTGTCGCCCACAAACGAAATAAATTTCCCGGCGTGCAGTTGACCGGTAAACCATTTCGCAACTGGCTGGAGGTCGGCCTGGGTTTTCTTTACCCGGCCACCTGCCAGATCTGCCGCAAAGAGCGCGCCGCCACGCGCGACGGCTACGTCTGCCCGTCCTGCTGGTCGCATGTCCGCTTCATCCGTCCGCCGTTCTGCGAACGCTGCGGCCTGCCGTTTGCCGGCGACCTCACGACGACGTTTGAATGCACGAACTGCCGCGAGATGGAACTGCATTTCACCGCCGCACGCTCGGCGGTCGTCGCCAAAACCGTTGTCCTCGAAGCCATCCACCGCTTCAAATACCAGCGCGCCCTGTGGTTTGAAAATTTTCTCGCCGACCTGCTGCTGCGCGAGGCGGTTCCCGTTTTACGGGGCCAGAACTGGGATTTCATCGTGCCGGTTCCGTTGCATCCGCTCAAACAGCGCGAACGCGAATTCAACCAGGCCGAACTCCTCGCGCAACCTTTGAGCCGGGCCGCCAACATTCCGTTGAACAATAAAATTCTCCAGCGCACCGCGCCGACCGCCACGCAGACCTTGCTCACCCGCGAACAGCGCGCAGCGAACATGAAAAACGCCTTTGCCGTCCGCCCCGGCGTCCGGCTGGACGCAAAGCGAATCATTGTGTTGGACGATGTTTTCACCACCGGCGCGACCACGAGCGCGTGCGCCGAGGCGTTGCGCGGGGCCGGGGCGGGGGAAGTTTGCGTCTGGACAGTCGCCCGTGGACTTTGAATAATCCGGGCCATGGCCACGACATTTTTGACGAAGCAGACGATTGGGGTAAAGCAGATGGAACCGGCCTTGACGCCGCATCTGGGCCGGCCGACTTTGCCCAACAAGCCGAAGCTCGGCGCCGACAAGACCCGCACCAAAAAACGCGAGATTCCCGAAGGTCTCTGGATTAAATGTCCGGCGTGCGAATCCACAATTTTCGACAAGGAACTGGCCGCAAATTTGAAGGTCTGTCCGAAATGCCAGCATCATTTTCCCATCGGCGCGCGCGAACGCATCCATTCGCTCGTCGAAACCTGCACGTTCCAGGAATTGGATGCCGAAATGACCAGCGTGGACGTGCTAAAATTCGCCAGTTACAAAAGCAAACTGGAGCGCGACCGCAAGGCTTCCACGCTCATGGATGCCGTCGTCACCGGCATCTGCAAAATCGGGTCGCACCGCGTGGCGCTGGGCGTGATGGACTTCAGTTTCATGGGCGGTTCCATGGGCTCGGTCGTCGGCGAAAAACTGACCCGGCTCATTGAACGCGGCACGGAGGGCAACTGGCCCATCATCCTCATCTCCACCAGCGGCGGCGCGCGGATGCAGGAAGGGATGTTCAGTTTGATGCAGATGGTCAAGACCGCCGCCGCGCTCGCCTACCACGCGCGGGCCAGGCTGCCTTACATCAGCATGCTTACCAACAACAGCTACGGCGGCGTCATGGCCAGTTACGCTGCGCTCGGCGATTTGATTCTCGCCGAACCGAAGGCGATGATCGGCTTTGCCGGCCCGCGTGTGATCAAAGACACCACCCATGCGGAACTGCCACCGGGTTTTCAAACCGCCGAATTTCTGCTCGACCACGGCTTGATTGACGCCATTGTTCCGCGCAAGGAAATGAAGGAACGACTCGTGAAGTATCTGGATTTTCTGGCGGCGGGGAAGACGGCTTAAAATTTTCCACGCCCCGGCCACGCCCGCAATTTGTTTTCCTTGGTGAACAGTTTGGGTTAATCTCGGTCAAATTGTGCAAATAAACATGCGTCACTTAAAAACCCCGTTGCTCGCGTTGGCTGCGGTCGTCGTCGGTCTGGCCCTCTGGGCGGGCTGCCAAACGGCCAAAACGCCTGCGCCCGTTCCCAACCCGGTGGCGGGATTGAAACCCGGCCCGAACGATCCCAAGATCGCCTACATCACCGCCAAGCTGCTGGAAATCTATCATTATTCGCAGCGGCCGCTGGATACCGAGCTGGCCGGGAAATTTTTTAACGGCTACATTGATTCGCTCGACCCGCGCCACGAACATTTTCTCCAGTCCGACCTCGCGGAGTTTGCGGTGTATCGCACCAACCTCGACGGTCTGACCATGAACGGCCACAGCACCGCCGACCTGACGCCGGCCTTTGCGGTTTATGAACGTTATCTGGAACGCTTCCAGCAGCACTCGGCGTATGTGAACGAACTGTTGAAGCAGGACAAATTCAAGTTCAACTCAGACGAAAAAATTCTTATAGACCGGCGGCACTCACCGTTTCCTAAAAATCTGGACGAGGCGAAACAGCTCTGGCGGCAGCGGCTGGACTACGAGTATTTGCAGGAAAAATTGTCGCGCGAAATCTCCGAGACCAACGGCGCTTTCACCATCAAGCTGCCCGCTGACGCGGCCACCAACATCACCGCCACGCTCGCGAAACATTACCGCTGGAGTTTGCACATGACGACCAACCTGGACAGCGACAGCGTTCTTCAGGCCTATCTGAATGCGCTCGCCCATGCCTACGATCCGCACTCGGATTATTTGAACGCCCCGCGCGCACAGGATTTCTCCATGCAAATGAACCTCTCGCTTTTTGGCATCGGAGCCAGGCTGCAGGAGGACGATGGCTATTGCACCATCAAGGAACTCGTGCCCGGCGGCCCGGCGGTTAAATCCAAATTGATCAAGGCGGAAGACCGCATTGTCGTCGTCGCGCAGGCCGGCAAACCGTCGGTGGATGTCGTGGACATGGAACTGGAAAAAGTTGTCCAACTCATCCGCGGCCCGAAAAATACCGAGGTCAGCCTGACCATCAGCCCGGTCGAAAATCGTGCGATCCGCCGGGTCGTCACGCTTGTCCGCGACGAAATCAAACTCGAAGATTCGGAGGCCAAGGCCAAGCTCGTCGAAATGCCGGATGGAAAACGCCTCGGCATCATTGACCTGCCCTCGTTTTATGCGCCGGTGGATCTGGGCACCGCCGGCCGCGCGACGCCCAAATACACTTCCGTGGATGTCACCAAGCTCGTCAAGAAACTGAAAAAAGAAAATGTTTCCGGCATCATCATTGATTTGCGCACGAACCCCGGCGGCTCGCTGGAAGAGGCGGTGAAGTTCACCGGCCTGTTCATCAAGGACGGCCCGGTCGTCCTCGCCCGCAACCCCGACGGCCAGGTCATGGTGGATTCCGATCGCGACCCGTCGCAACTTTACGACGGTCCGCTCATCGTCATGGTCAACCGTTTTAGCGCGTCCGCCTCGGAGATTGCCGCCGCCGCCCTGCAGGATTATGGCCGCGCGCTCATCGTCGGCGACACTTCCACGCATGGCAAAGGCACGGTGCAAAATCTGAACCCGCTCCGGGCGCTGCCGTTCGACTGGTCCGTGCCGATCAGCGCGACCAACGACCCTGGCGCCATCAAGATCACCATCCGTAAATTTTACCGCGTCAGCGGCGCGTCCACGCAGTTCAAGGGCGTCACCCCCGACATCGTTTTGCCCGACGTGCTGAACTATTCCACGCTCATCGGCGAAAGTGCGCTCGATAATGCCCTGCCGTGG
Organism: Limisphaerales bacterium; assembly: GCA_003455565.1. Taxonomy (GTDB): domain Bacteria; phylum Verrucomicrobiota; class Verrucomicrobiia; order Limisphaerales; family UBA11358; genus UBA11358. Next base: position 5,414 of record DMQW01000024.1, on the reverse strand, counting down.
GACACCATCCGCCCGGTGAAATATGAAAACCTGAACCTCGTCCAGCCGTATCTCGGACAGCTCCACGCCCGGTCGGACGCGCGGCTCGCCACGAACCAGGATTATCTCTACATCAAACAGGACATCGCCCAGTTCCAGAAATTCCAACTGGAAAAAACCGCGCCGCTCAACGAGCGCGAAGCCATCAAGGAACGCGAACGCGTCGCCACGCAAAACCGCGAACGCGACAATGAACGCCTCGCCCGCCAGCCGTCGCCGATCAAAGTCTACGACATCACGCTGGAGAACGCCGACCAGCCGGGCTTGACGGAACACGTCGAATCACCAGTCCTGCCCGTAGTTTCAGACAACCCCGGCACGAATTCGGCAACCCTTAAACCTGCCGCTGCCGCCGCCGCAAAAAAATCGCCGCCCGCAGTTGACCCGATGCTCGATGAGGCCGAGCGCATCCTTGAAGATTACATTTCGCTGCTGTCGAAAAACTCGGTGTTGATGGCGAACCACTGATCTTATGAAACCGTTGTTCCTGATTCTGAGCGCGCTCCTAGCGGCGGGCGTCGCGCTGGGCGATCCGTATGTGATTGCCAAGGGACAGGCCAAACGGGATGTCAACCAGAGCAACGCGCAGCAAGGCATTGCCCCCGCGCAGCCAAACCAGCCCGCGCCACCGCAAGCCGCGCCCGTTGACCCCGTCCTCGCAGCCACCCTGCAAAACATCGCCAGCCTCCGCGCCGATTTTGCCGCCCTCAACAATGCCACCGGTGCCAAGGCGGATTCCACCCAAAAAGTATCGCTGTTAAATAATTTATCTGCCGCCGCGCAAGGCTCCAAGCCGGCATCCGCTTCCGTTCAAAAACTCGCCGGCCACCTTACGTCCGCAGTTCTGGGCAAAAAAATCTTGCCCGCGCAGCAGACCAAATTCGCGCGCGACATCCACGCCATTTTTAACAGCTCGCACCTTTCCGCCGCGCAGCAGCAGATGATGTTTGATGATGTGAAAAAGATTCTGGAAGGCAGCGGCGCCGCCACCGAAGACGTGGCCGGCGTGATTGCCGACCTCAAGCAGATCGCCGGCGAGACCAAGTAGAAAGCACCGCCGGTTTTCCAAAACAGTTTTCCAAATTTTAATTTCCCGCTAAACTCACGACGATGCACTGGCTCCAATCGCTTGACCTCGCGCTCTTCCATTTCATCAATGGCGCGATCAGCAATCCGTTCTTCGACTGGCTCATGCCCGTCTTGAGCGGTCGCGGCGTGCCCTGGCTCATCGCCGTCGTCATCGCCGTTCCGTGGATTTTATTTTTTGCGAACACGCGGTTGAAAATCTGCGCCTTGCTCATGGTTCTCGTCGTCGCGCTCGGCGACCCGCTCGTCATCGGCACCATTAGAAATCTGGTGGCGCGTCCGCGTCCTTGCCTCGTCCTGCCGGATGTGAACGCACTGCTCGGCTGCACGACGAGCGGCAGCCTGCCGTCCGCGCACGCGGCGAACTGGTTTGCGCTGGCGATGGTCGCGTTTCTTTTTTACCGGCGCAGCGCGTGGTTCATGTTTCCGCTCGCGGCCAGCGTCGCGTTTTCCCGCGTCTATTGTGGCGTGCATTATCCCAGCGACGTTTGCATCGGCGCCATTCTCGGTGCCGGCTACGCCATCGCCCTGGTGATTTCAACGCAGGCGCTCTGGAATTTTATCGGCAAGAAATTTTTTCCAACATGGCACGAACAACTGCCTTCGCTACTGAATCCAGAGAAAACAACATCCAACATCCAACATCCAACATCCAACACCGAATGGTTGCGGCTGGGCTATGCGGTTATTTTTCTCGCGCTCATCGGCCGCTGGATTTTTCTCGCCAGCGGCCTCATCAACTTGAGCGAAGACGAGGCATATCAATGGCTCTGGTCGAAGCATCTCGCGCTGTCGTATTACAGCAAGCCGCCGGGCATCGCGTTCATTCAATGGGCGGGCACGTCGCTGTTCGGCGACACAAATTTCGGCGTGCGCTTTTTCTCGCCGCTCTTCGCCGCGATTTTAAGCTGGCTCGTGCTGTGTTTCATGGCGCGCGAAATTGGCGGACGCGCGGCGTTTTGCCTGCTGCTCATCACCTTCGCCACGCCGCTGCTCGTGGCCGGCTCGATCCTGATGACGATTGATCCGCCGCTCGTGCTGTGCTGGATGTGGGCCGTCGTCGCGGGCTGGCGCGCGGCGCAACCCGGCGGTAAAACGCGCGACTGGCTTGTCGTCGGCCTCGCGCTCGGCCTCGGCTTCCTCTGCAAATACACGGCGATGCTGCAACTCGTCTGCTGGGCAATTTTCTTCGCGCTGCAACCGGCGGCACGGATTCATCTGCGCAAATCCGGCCCGTGGGTCGCGCTCGGCGTGTTCGCACTCTGCACGCTGCCGGTCCTGATCTGGAATTCGCAGCATGGCTGGATTACGGTCAACCACGTCGCGGGCGATGCCGGAATGCACAGCACATGGAAACCGACGCTTAATTATTTCTTCGAGTTTACCGGCGCAGAATTCGGATTGTTGAACCCGATTTTCTTTATTGCCGCCATGTGGGCGCTGTTCGCCGCGTGGAAGCGGCGCAAAGAAAAACCGCTCTGGCTTTTTCTCTTTTGCATGAGCGCGCCGGTTTTTCTCGGCTATTGGCTGTTTTCATTCCACTCGCGCGTGCTGCCCAACTGGATCGCTGCCGCCGTGCCGCCGCTGTTCTGCCTCATGATCGCGTTCTGGAGTGAAAGCAAACTTCGCGTGAAACCGTGGCTCGCAACGGGAATTCTTCTCGGCATTATCGCCGCCGCATTCATGCTCGACAGCGACCTCATTGGCCGTCTGGTCGGCAATAAAATTCCCGGTGACAAAGACCCGTCGCATCGCGTGCGCGGCTGGCGCGAAACCGCGCTGCTCGTCGAAGCCGAACGCGCCAAGTTTGATCCCAACGCCTTCATCATCGCCGATCATTACGGCACGACCGGGCTGTATTCATTTTATTCGCTGCCCGCCAGCGCCGCCGTGAAATTGCACTCGCCGCTGGTCTATTGCATTGATTCTGACGTGCCGCTGAACCAGTTTTTTTTCTGGGACAATTATAATTACCGCGCGCATCGTCACGGTGACAATGCCCTTTTTGTTGTGCGCCTGGACCCGTATCCGCTGGAGCATGGTTGGATTTGGAAATGGCTGCGCCACGAACGCATTCAGTATGGAGAGATTCCGCAACCGCTGCCGCCGTCCGCCCGCATGGCCGCCGAATTTGAAACTGTCACTAATCTCGGCGTGCGCGGAATCACATTGGGAGATGGCCGCGTTTTCCAACGCGTGCAAATCTTCGGCTGCTACAATTTGAAATAAATGGCTGTGAATCCGAAACGGTGGGGCGAGACTCCCGGCGAGCCGTGGCAACATCAAAATGAATCCGGCTCGCGAGGACGCTCGCCCCACCAAAATCTCGGTTTATTTCGGACGTTTGGTGTTATCCACGCTCAAGTAGCGCGTGCCGGCGAAGCCGCCGAGCCGCCGCCAGACTTTGACGAGAATCTGGTCGTCCTTCGCGGCCTTGCACAGGCGCACGGCATCGTCCGAGCCGGTCACCGGCTGGCGGTTGATCTCGATGATGAGGTCGTTGCGCTGGAGTCCGGCGTCGGCAGAATTGGATTCGCTGTCTACGTCGGTGACAATCGCGCCTTGCACACTGGCGGGAACGCGCAGCAGCGAACGGATCTGCGGATCGAGGTCGGCCACGGTCACGCCGTCGAGCGCGTGGGCTTTGGAACTGCCGGTTTCAGGATTGTTCTGATCATTTGATCCGCTGCTCACGCCGGGCAGTGCATCGAGGGTGATGACGAGGGTTTTGTTCACGCCGTTGCGGATGAATTTGATCGTCGCCGCCGAACCGGGCGCGCATTGGGAAACGGTCAGTTGCAGGCTGTGCGCATCGGCAATGGGCTTGCCGTTCACGGACAAAATAACATCGCCGGATTTCAGCCCGGCCTTGGCGGCTGGCGCATCGGGAATCACATCGCCGACGAGCGCGCCGTTCTGGTCGGGCAGATTAAATTGCTTGGCGAGTCCCGCGTCAATGTCCTGCGGGGCAATGCCGAGATAACCGCGCTCGATCTTGCCGCCGCTGACGAGGCGTTCGAGGACGTTCCGCGCCATGTTGATCGGCACGGCGAAACCGATGCCTTGATTGCCACCGTTTTCATTTGGAACAATGGCGGTGTTGATACCGACAAGCCGGCCTTCAGCATCCACGAGCGCGCCGCCGGAATTGCCAGGATTGATGGCGGCATCGGTCTGGATAAAATCCTGGTATTGGTTGAAGCCCGGCAGTCCGCTGCGGCCAAGCCCGCTGACAATGCCCATCGTCACGCTCTGGCCGACGCCGAAGGGATTGCCGATGGCGAGGACGAGGTCGCCGATCTCCAACTGATCGCTGTCGGCCAGCGTCACGGCGGGCAGATTGTTCGCCTCAATTTTCAGAACCGCCACATCCGTCGCCTGATCTTTGCCGATGACGCGGGCGGTGAATTCCTTTTTATTGTCGCCGATGGACACCTTGATTTCGTCCGCACCATCCACAACGTGGTTGGCCGTCAAAATATAGCCGTCCGCTGAAACGATGACGCCGGAGCCAAGGCTTTGTTCCTTGCGCGTGCGTTCCCGGTTATCGCTTGGTGCCTGGTCGCCGAAGAACTGCCGGAAGACCGGGTCGTTCAGCAGCGGGTTGCGCATGGGCCGTTCCTTGATGAAGCGCGTGGTGAAAATGTTCACCACGCTGGGCGCAACTTTTTTGACGATGGGCGCGAAGCTCGTGCCGAGGCGCGCATCGCGGTTGATGGGCGTGGCCGAGACGTTAAAGGCCGGCTGGCTGTCGCGCCCCCACGAAGTGAAATGCGAAACGGCGAGCACCGCCACCGCGCCGAGCACCGCCGTGAACAATCCAAAAAATGACCGAGACATCAATTTCATAGCTGACGAATTGACACAAACGGCGGACGGACGTTCAAAAATCCAAGTTATTTGCCCTGCTGCTGCTGGATTTTTTGCGCGTCTTCGGGCTTGATGACTTCGATCTTCGCGCCCTTCTTCATTTCCTCGGCACTCGGAACTTTGATGATGTCGCTGGTAAGCGGCTGGGCGTTCACGGCCGCCGGCGGTTGCGGCTGGGCCTGCGCCGCGAGCAGTTCCACTTCAAAAATCAAAACGGAATTCGGCGGGATGCCGCGCTGGCCGTTTTCGCCGTAGGCCAGTTCGGACGGGATGAACAATTTCCATTTGGAGCCGACGTTCATTTTCAGCAGCGCCTCGGTCCAGCCGTGGATGACGCCGCCGACGGGAAACTGCGCGGGCTGGCCGCGTTTGTAGGAGCTGTCGAACTCCGTGCCGTCAATCAGCGTGCCGCGATAATT
>DMQW01000149.1 GCA_003455565.1 Limisphaerales bacterium | reverse complement strand
ACGTAGAATTGACGCTTAAAAATTTCCTGCGCACACTCTCCTGCCGTGCCAGCCGAATCCGGAACCAAAGAACAATTTTTTGCCGAACTAAAGACGCTCATCGCCAAGGCGAAACGTCTTCAGGCTTCCGGCTTTGGCGGGCAGGAGCCGGAGGCGGCGACATGCCACGAATTGATTCTGCCGCTGCTGGCCACCCTCGGTTTTGGCAACGACAGCATCAAGCCGGAATTCAAAATTCTCGGCGACTCCGTGGATTACCTGCTCAAATCCGAGCGTCCGCTGATTTTTGTCGAAGCCAAGAGCCTGCGTGACTCGGCGGAAAATCTTTTCGAGGAACACAAAGAACAAGTCCTCCGTTACATCCGCAACTACCGCGTCAGCCCCGAACAGACGCGGATGGAGCAGCCGGTCACTTGGATTCTCCTCACCAATTTCGCGCAGTTCCATCTCGTGCGCGTCAGCGAATCCGCGCCCACATTTTTCTTTACGCTTGATGAGCTTTGGTCAAAGCGGGAAGAACTCTGGGATTTGCTCGCGCTGGAAAATCTCGAAGCCGGGCGCATCGAGGAACTTTACGACCAGCAGCACAAGACCACGCTGGATCAGCGTTTCCTTGCTGACCTCAAACGCTGGCGGCTTATGCTGGCCAATGGTTTCGCGCTGCGGAATCAAACCCGCTCACTCGCCGAAATCACGCTTGCCAGCCAGCAACTCCTCAATCGTTTTCTCCTGTGCCGCATGCTGGAGACGAACCGGCTGATTGATTGGAACAAGCTTGCCCGCGCCTACCAGCACTACGAAACTTTCTACGGCGACACCGGCGACAAAGCCTTCGCGGAAATTCTCCGCGAATCCATTTTTGCCGAGGTCAAAAAGAAATTTAACACCGAACTTTTCCAGCAACCGCTCCTATGCGACACGCTGCCGCTCGACAACAACGTCCTCTCCATGCTCGTCGGTCACGAACCGCTTTCGCCCGAAGTGGCGGCGATGTGCGGTTTCGAGTCGGGGCAGGGCGAACTGATTTCCTTCCGCCACCTTTACAACTACGACTTCAGCCGCATGTCGTCGGACGTGATGGGCTCGGTCTATGAACGATTCCTCGCGCACAAACTTTCCCAGAACGGCGGGCGCATCGTCATCGAGGACACCGACGAACTGCGCAAGAAGGAAGGCATCTACTACACGCCGAAATACATCGTGGACTACATCGTCGCCCACACGCTCGGCGAAAAGACCAGACCCGTCGTGGCCGAGGCGAAGGCGTTGCTCGGCTACAAGAATTTCAAGGGTGCGTTCGCCAAAATCCGCGAGTTGAAAGAGATCAAAGTCCTCGACCCCGCGATGGGTTCGGGTTCGTTCCTGCTTGGCGCGTTCGACCATCTGGTTGCCGCCTACGCCGATTACAACGCCGAGTGCCAGCGTTTCAAAAAGGAGCGCAACGGCAGCGGAATGCTCTTTGACGCGCCGGATGAAATCGCCGTGAGCGTGGAGAAGATCGCCCAGTTCGTGCTGACCGAAAACCTGCACGGCGTGGACTTGGACGAACAGGCGCTGGAAGTGGCCAAGCTCAATTTTTGGATCCGCTACATGACCGTGGAGCGCGATACCATGCGCGAAACGCTGCGGCGCGAGAAAGGCCGCACTGCCGCGCTGAACCTGCTGCCCACGCTCACCGCCAATTTCAAGCACGGCAACTCGCTCATTGCGGACAAGGCCGTGGCGGGCGACACCGCGTTTGATTGGGAAAAGGAATTTGCCGACGCTAATAAATTTGATGTTGTCATCGGCAATCCGCCTTACGAGCGCATTCAGGTGATGTCGCAATACGCGCCGGAGTCCGTGGAATTTCTCAAGGCCAATTACCGCTCCGCCGCCAGCGGCAACTTCGACATCTACGTCTGCTTCATCGAACGCGGATTGGAACTGTTAAAAGCCGATGGCGAGTTTGGTTTCATCTGCCCGAACAATTTTTTCCAGTCCGAATACGGGGTGGAGACGCGCGGCATTTTGAGCGATGGGAAACACCTCAGCCGGATCGTCAACTTCGGCCATCTGCAAATCTTTCCGTCGGCCACGATTTACACCTGCCTGCTGTTTCTCCGCAAGCAGCCGCAAAAGGAATTTCCCTATTTCAAGGTCGAGGACTTGGAAAAATGGCAGGCGGGAAATGGAACATTGCCGATTCCGGTGACAGCGGACTCGTTGAATCACAAAGAATGGAACTTTGTGCCGTCTGCCAGCCAGCCGTTGTTTCGGAAAATAAATTTGCTGCCGCACAAGCTGGAAGAAGTGGCGGACATTTTTGTCGGCCTGCAAACCAGCGCGGATGAAGTGTTCATCATGGATTATCTGGGCGAGACCAAAAGCACCATCCGCCTGCAATCAAAGTCGCTCGGCACGGAATGGACGTTTGAAAAAGAACTGCTGCATCCGCTGGTGAGCGGCACGGACGTTCCGGCCCATGGCCCGCTGCCGCACCGGCAATTCATCATCTTTCCCTACAAAGTCAAAGGCGACAAAGCCGAGCTGATTGAGTTCAGCGAGATTCAAAAGAAGTTTCCGAAAACGGCGGAGTATTTGTCGAAGAACCGAATCACTTTGGAGGAACGCGAAGGTGGAAAATTCAAGGACGAAACATGGCATCGCTTTGGTCGGCTGCAAAATCTAACTCGCCAAGCCATTCCCAAACTCTGCGTTCCCCGGCTGGTTGACCAGCTTCACGCGGCGTGGGACGAGAACGGCGAAGTGTTTCTTGACAACGTGGATGTCGGCGGCGTGACTGTGAAGCCGGAGTTTGACGGCTTGCAGATGCCGTATTTGCTGGCGTTGCTAAATTCCAAAGTGCTGCGCTGGTTCTTTCCGTTCGTCAGCGTGCCGTTTCGTGGCAATTATTTTTCAGCGAACCGGCAGTTCCTCGGCCAGCTTCCCATCAAGCTGGTTGACCCGAAAAAGAAAAGCGAGGTGAAGCTGGAAAAGGAAATCGTCGAGCGCGTCGAAAAAATCCAGACGGCGCACAAGCAGCAGACGCAGTTGCCGGAAGTTTTGGATCGCCTCATCCGGCACAACGCCAGCCGCGTGGCCTGCAACCTCGCGCACTACCTGCAAAAAGATTTCGCGGCGGCGGTGACGGCGGAAATCCTGATTGACGACGTGCAGCACACCGGCTTCGTCCACGAAATCCAAATCGAGGCAGAGGGCAAGGAACTCACCTTCACCGCCACGGTTTCCGCCGATGGCCAGGCCGGGCCAAGTCCGTTGCCCGTGCTGCGGCTCGCGTTCAAGGACGCGGCGCTGCAACAATTCATCTACGCCAGTTGGAAGCAATTTCTCGCCGCCAACTCGCGCCAGCGCAAATGGACGAAAGGCAAAAAACCGGAGGCGATTCATCCGCTGCTCGTCAATACGCTCGAACCGCTGGTTTATTTCGATGCCGCCGCCGGTGACAATCTGCGCCTCATCCGCGACCTGATGAAAACCGTCGCCACCGAAGCCGGCAGCGCCGACCTCGCCGCCATTGAAGCGGAAATCAAAAAGCTCGACCGCGAGATTGACGAACGCGTCTATGAACTTTACGGCCTGACGGAAGCTGAAATCAAAATCGTGGAAGGCGCACAATAAAAGCTGCGGAGCAGCGATCGATAGTAGCCCACGGTTTCAACCGTGAGTTTAAGTTCACAGGAACCATCCAAGCCCCGGCAGGGCGACCGAACCGGCCTGGCGGTGGACAGCAACTTTTTCACGGCACCGGAGTTTGAATCCATGAACCTTGCAAGCGGTTCATCAACCAAAGGAATCCCATGCGTAAGATATGCGTTGTTTTAATGGCCGTCGGCTCGCTGGTTTTGGCGGCCCGCGCGCAGGACACCACCAATGCGCCCAGAACCGAGATCGAACTTTTCGAGACGCAGACCGGCACCGTCATCGTCAAAGGCATCGGCCCGGTCGGTTCAATGAACATCGGTGCCGGAATTGTCTCCGTGCGGAGCAAGGAAACGGCGGACATCGGCACCGGCCGCAAACTTTACGGCCTCGTGATTGAGTTTGCGGGCGGCAACCAGCCGCGGGAACGGGCGGTCATTGACTACGACGAATTGGATTCGCTGCTCAACGGCATTGATTATCTCGGCAAGATTTCCTACGACGTGACGACGTTGCCGGGCTTTGAAGCCGGTTACGCGACCAGGTCCGGCGTGCGCATTGTCGCTTACAGCAGCCGGCGGCAGGGCGGCATCCAGACCTTCCTGCAATTCGGCGACAATCCCCGGATTCCGCTCGCGTCGGATCAGATGACGCAACTCCACGGCCTGATCAGCCAGGCAAAAAACTCGCTCGATGCTTTGAAAGCCGCCAAATAAGTTTGGCAGCAGCGCGGAACATCCGCGTCCGGCCCGACATTGCGACAAAATCCGCCTGAAATTTCCCGGCGGTTTTTATTTGGCAATACAACTGGAGCCGACAACGTGATTTTTTTCACAAACTTTTCTTGCGGGCGGCGGACGCAATTGTTAAATAGCTGGCCCGACTTTGTGGTTGGAATGGCAATTTTCAGTTTGTTTTTTTTTAATTTTTTGCAGCAGTGATTTTCCCTAAATGGACAAATTGGTTGCCGTTGACGCTCGTCGTCGGTGCGGCGTTGGCCGGTGGCGCTGTCGTTACCGGAGTTGCTGTTTATTGCACGCCTAAATATACCCGCGCGGGCTATCAGCCAGTGCAGCCGGTGCCGTTCTCCCACAAAATCCACGCGGGCCAACTTGGTGTGGATTGCCGCTATTGTCACAATAGCGTGGAAAAATCGTGGTTCGCCAATCTGCCCGGCGCATCCACCTGCATGAACTGTCACAATCAGATTTTGAAGGACGATTCGCGTTTGGCCATCGTCCGCGACAGCGCGACGAACAACACGCCGATTCCGTGGGTGCAGGTTCACAAGGTTCCAGATTACGTTTATTTCAACCATTCCGTCCACGTCCGTCGCGGCATGAGCTGCGGGAAATGTCACGGTCGCATTGACCAGATGGACGAAGTGCGCCACGCCAAATCGTTCAGCATGAGCTTCTGTCTGGACTGCCATCGCAATCCGGCGGCGAACATCCGGCCTGTGGATAAAGTCACGGATCTCGGTTGGCAATGGAGCACGAACGCCGTTGAAGCTGAAAAAATGCAGGAAGTGAACGGCAAAAAATTCGTCCATGATTGGAAAGTGGAATCGCTGCAAAGCTGCTCGGCCTGTCACCGATGAAAAATAATTTGAACAATTCATCTTCGCCCGCCGCCGGCCGCCGTTACTGGCGCAGCTTGGACGAACTGGCGGACACGCCGGAGTTCAAGGACTGGCTGCATCGCGAATTTCCGGTCGGCGCGAGCGAGATGGTGGAAGACGGCACGAGCCGCCGCCATTTCCTGAAGATCATGTCCGCGTCATTCGCCTTCGCGGGCGTGGCAGTGCTTGGCTCTGGCTGCCGTCGGCCCGAAGAAAAATTGGAACCGTTCGGCCAGCAGCCGGAGAATTACACGTTTGGCGAGGCGCAGTATTTTGCTACCGCCATGCCCACGCGCACCGGTGCGATTCCGCTAGTCGTCAAGTCTTACGAAGGTCGTCCGATCAAGGTGGAAGGCAACGCGCTGTTCCCCGGCAGCAACGGCGGCACCGACCGTTACGCGCAGGCTTCGATTCTCGACCTTTACGATCCCGACCGCGCCCGCCGTTTCACCCACGATGGTAAAACCATTTCGCGCGAAGACGCGTTGAGTTTCCTCGACACGCTCTCGAAAAAATTTGCTGCGAACTCTGGCGAAGGTCTGGCGTTCCTCGCCGAAAGCAGCACCTCGCCATCCCGCGCGCGATTGCAAAAAATCATCGTGGACAAATTCCCGAAGTCGCAGTGGTTCACTTACGACGCGATTGATTCCGGTATCCACCAGCGCGCGGCGACCCAGGCGTTCGGCAGTGGAGTGCGTCCGGTGTTCCATTTCGACAAGGCGAAGGTCATCCTGTCGCTCGACTGCGATTTTCTCGGCGGCGAGGACGACGCGCACAATCACATCCGTAAATTCGCCGCCGGTCGGAAGGCGGGCGAGGGGATGAGCCGGCTTTACGCGGTGGAATCGCTGTTCACGCTCACCGGCGCGAACGCGGATCACCGGTTGCGCGTGGCGGCGAGCATGGTTGGAAAAATTGCAGCATTTATTTCGACGTGGGCTGCTTCTCGTGGTGCTGAAGTGCCTGCGCCTAATCGCGATTTTGAATCTCAATGGGCGTTTAACTGCGCCAATGATTTGCTCAAATTTGGAAAAGACGCGCTCGTTGTTGCTGGTCAGCGCCAGCCGATTGAAGTTCATCTGCTCGCGCACGCAATGAATGTTGCGCTCGGCGCAATCGGCAACACGGTGACTTTAATTCCGGCGACTGAAAATCCCAGCGCGGATTTGAAGAATTTTGAAGCGAGCGCGAGGAACGCGCTGATTATTCTTGGCGGCAATCCGACTTACAATTCTCCATTTCTATTGGGCGGATTGAAAGAAATAACAAAAGGCGTTGCAACGACTATTGTTCGGCTTGGCTATTACGAAGATGAAACGGCGGAACAATCCGATTGGAATTTTCCAGCGGCGCATTATCTCGAATCTTGGGGCGACGCAGCGACGAGTGACGGAACTCTTGTTCCAATTCAGCCGTTGATTCAACCGTTGTTTGGTGGAATGACTGAATTGGAATTTCTCGCGCGAATTGCTGGCTGGATTGAAACAAATCCGCACGAAATTGTTCGCGAAACATTTTTCCCTCCGGCAATCAGCGGCAACTTGCTGGAATTGGAGGAATCATGGAAGAAATTTTTGTTCAACGGTTTTCTCATGGATTCTGCGCCGCGACCAATCAACGTTCAATTTGAAGCAATTCCGCCGATGCTCGACAGCAGAATTCAGCCGGCAAAATCAGTTACTCCATCCGCCCAAAACCTCGAAATCATTTTCTATCGCGACGCCAAGATGGACGACGGGCGGTTCGCGAACAACGGCTGGATGCAGGAGTTGCCCGATCCCGTCACGAAGATGACGTGGGACAACGCCGTGCTCGTCAGTCGCAAGACGGCGCGCGAACTCGGCGTGGCGAACGGCGACATCGTCGAAATCACATTGAACGGTCGCAGCGTCAAAGGGCCGATCTGGACGCAGCCGGGTATGGCGGATTATTCACTTGGCCTCGCGCTCGGTTATGGTCGCGAACGGGCAGGGCGCGTCGGCACGGGCGTCGGCTTCAACGCGTATAAAATTTTCAGCGGAAAATATATCGAGACGGGCGCGACGATTCGCAAGACGGGCGAGACGCACGTCATCGCCTGCACGCAGCATCATTGGGCCATGGAAGGCCGTCCAGCGGTGCGCGAGGCGAACCTGGCGGAATTCATCAAGCTGCCGAACTTCGCCGAAGAAATGCACGGCAAGGAGGCACAGCCGATCAAATCACTTTATCCGAACCCGCTCGACGAGGCGAAGAAGACGGCGTTGCACCAGTGGGGCATGTCCATTGACTTGAACGCGTGCGTCGGCTGCGGCACCTGCGTCATCGCGTGCCAGAGCGAAAACAACATTCCGATTGTCGGCAAGGATCAGGTGAGTCGCGGTCGCGAAATGCACTGGATGCGGATTGACCGTTATTTCACCGCCGACCCGGCGAAGGAAAATCCGGCGGACAAATTTAAGGCCGATGAAGACCAGCAGTTCGCCGAGTGGATTGACGATGTGCAGGCGGTGAACCAGCCGATGATGTGTCAGATGTGCGAGGCCGCGCCGTGCGAAAGCGTCTGTCCGGTCAACGCGACCGTCCACGACCAGGAGGGTTTGAACGTGATGGCGTATAACCGTTGCATCGGCACGCGTTATTGCTCGAACAACTGCCCGTATAAAGTCCGCCGTTTCAATTATCTCGATTTCAACAAGCGCCCGTTGACCGAACTGAAGGGAACATTTTATTCCACGACGCTTACGCACAAGACGGACGGCGAATGGGATTTGCTGCGCTGGTGGAAAGATCCGAACAGCGGCATGCGCTCGGAAGACGAATGGGATTTGATCAAGCTGTCGAAGAATCCCGACGTGACGGTGCGGATGCGCGGCGTGATGGAAAAATGCACCTACTGCACGCAGCGCATCGAGCACGCGAAAATTTCGCAGAAGGCCAAAGCCGGTGGTTCGGACAATGTCCGACTCACGGAAGCCGCCGGCACGATTCCGAAGACGGCGTGCCAGCAGGCTTGTCCGGCGGGCGCGATTGTTTTTGGCGACATCAGCGATCCGACCAGCGCGGTTTCAAAATTGAAATCGCTGCCGCAAAATTATTCCGTTCTCGGCGACCTGCTCACGAAGCCGCGCACGACTTATCTGGCGCGCGTCCGCAATCCCAATCCGCTCATGCCGGATTATCGCGAATGGCCGCACAGTTTTGAGGAATACGAACAGCTCAACGGGAATCCGTTTGAACACGCGAAGAAAGGCAACGGTTAATGTCTGAACCCGCGACCAATTTGAAATCGCTCGCCGCGCCGGCGGAACTCCGGCGCGCGCCGGTCGTGGAATGCAG
>DMQW01000433.1:5227-5492 GCA_003455565.1 Limisphaerales bacterium | reverse complement strand
ACATTCAACATTCAACATCGAACCGAAAGCCAAACCGACCGCCGCCGCCGCGCTCTGGCGCAAGCGCATGAATTTCCGCCAGGCGCACGTCAATTTATTCAAGGGAAAAATTGGCAAGGTGCTGATGAAATTCCGGGGTAAGGCCCTGGCGAAACTTGATGATGTGCATTTGCAAAAAGACGCAGGCCGGCTCGCCTGGGATGTGGCCGGCGTCCCCGCCGCGCAGGCGCGCGGACTGGTGGATATTCTCTTTTCACACCTGGCC
>DMQW01000433.1:4676-5033 GCA_003455565.1 Limisphaerales bacterium | reverse complement strand
CCTTTGGCGAGGCTTTAAACGCCGAGTTGGAAACGCCGATCACTTCCACTTTGCAGGCGGCGGGTGAAAATATGCTTTCTGAAATCGGCTTCCAGCCCGTAGGTTCCAGCCCGGAGGGCCACGACGATCCGTGGAAGTATCCGCCGAAAAAAGTTTTAGAGTATCTCGCCAGCCGGACGCAGCCGATCCGGGACAGCGGCGAGACGATCCGCAACCGGCTCAACACCTCGCTGGTGGAAGGGGTCACGAACGGCGAGACGCACTTGCAGCTCGCCGGGCGCGTCAAGGCTGTGTTCACCGACCTGGCCGACAGCGAAGCGAAAGTCATCGCCCGCACCGAAGTCAACTCCGCGTCCA
>DMQW01000433.1:0-4457 GCA_003455565.1 Limisphaerales bacterium | reverse complement strand
TCCAAGGGATGACAAACTCACCGAAGTCAACTCCGCGTCCACCAAGGCCGCTTTTGACGCGATGGTGGACGCGGGCATCGAATACAAATCATGGCTCGGCAGCCACGGCCCGCATTACCGCCTCGGTCATCAGTCCGTCGAGGACGCGACCATCGACGCGCCGATTCCAGTTGACCAGCCGTTCGATGTGCCGGATGAAGCGGGCATCGTGGACCAAATGATGCAGCCGCTCGACGACTCGCTCGGCGCTGGTCCAGGGAACATCATCAACTGCCAGTGCGACGTGCTGGCCGCGCAAAAAATTTCCGAGGATGAAAAGTCCCGCACGTTCAAAATCTTCGGCGTCGGCGAAATGAAATTTTCAAAGAAAGGGTTTAAACCTTGAAGGCATTAACTAAAAAACAAAATCGCTCAATCCGGGCGGCGTTTCACCTTTACAACGAAACTTTCACCGAGTGCAAGTTCCTGCGGGCGCTGCGCGCCAGCATTAAATCCCAGACCCCAGACCCCAGACCCCAACCATGAAAACCCTGATTGAACTCCAAACTGAATTCGGTGACCGCCTGGTCACGCTAAAAAACGGCCAGGCCGGTCTGCGCGTGAGCCTGAAGACCGAACAATTTAAAACCGGCACAGCCGCCGATGGCCGCAGTGTTTATTATTTCCGCGCGAGCGACGCGACCATTGACCGTTACAACGAGACCATTGATCCCACCGGCTGGGACGTGGAAGATTTCCGCGCCAACCCGGTTATCACCGACTGTCATAATTATTCCTCCATCGCCTTTGCCATCGGCACGGCCGAGGTGATTGAGACCACGCCAAAGGAATTGATTTTGGGGATCACTTATTCCAAGGCGAATCCGCTCGGCCGCCTGGCGGAGGGGCTGGTTTTGGAAAAAACCATCCGCACCGGCAGCTTCGGCTTTATTCCCAAAGAAGGCCGGCGAGGCAAGGGCGGCGACGAACCGGATTATTATTTCCAAAAACAATCACTTTTGGAATTTGCCCAGACCGTGGTCCCGGCAAATCAAAACGCCCTGCGGCTGGCATTAAAGTCCGGCGCGATCCAACGCGCCGATTTGAAGGATGCCTATGACTACCTCAAACAATTTTGCGGTGATGAAAAGCAAACTCCCGATGCCACTGGCGGCGCGTCCGGCGCGGGAGTTCATGACGCGCGGTTCCTGCAAATGGCGCGGTCACTCTGTCGAGTGATTGCAAAATAAACCCGTCCCCATCAAACACGAAAACAAAATGAAAAAATTCCTCCGTAAGTATAAGCATCTCACGTCGCTCGCCGCCGTCGCGGTCGCGGCCCTCCTGCTACTCCCGTTCGCGGGCGCGCTGTTCGTCATCGCCGCCTGGCAGTTGCTCCAGATTGGCATGAGCAAACATCACTCGCACCGCTTCCAGCTCTCCGCCTTGAGCGACGAGCAGATCAAGGAATTTGAAACCGCGACGAAAGCCGCCGGCAAATTCATCACCGACCACACGAAGCTCTTTGAAGGCTTGAAAGACAAGGACCTTGGTTTGGAAGTATTGCAGAAAATCCCCGCCCTCATGTCCGCCGAGGCCAAACGCATTGATGAAATGCACGCGGAAATGAAAAAGCTGTCCAAGCGTTTTCTTTCCGGCACCGAAGGCAAGGTCCGCTGGGTCAACGGCACCGGCTACGTCACCGACGACTGTGCCAACTACCTCGGCGCGATGGCCATCATCCGCGCCGCGCAGGCGAATAAGATCAAAGGTGGCAACGCGGAAGACTTGATCAGCCGCGCCCAGGGCTTCCTCGGCATGGAAGCCAAGGCCGCGCTCACCGCCTCAGACATTCCGCTGCCGGTTGGCTACGCCTCCCAGATCGCCGAACTCGTTTATCAATACGGCCAGGCGCGCCAGCTCTGCACCATGTATCCGCTCGGCATGTCCTCGGTCAAACTGCCCCGGTTGAAAACCGGCGAACCGGCCTTCTCGTTCTTCGCCGTCAGCGCCGCCATCACCGAACGCAGCCCGCAGATGGAATTCGTCACGTTCACGCCCGGCAAGGCCGGCGGCATCGTGCGCATCCCGTCCGAGATTGACGCGGACAGCATCATCGCGGTCGGCCAGTTTGTGGCCCGCTACATCGCCCGCGAAATGGCGAAGCTCGAAGACCTCTGCCTGTTCATCGGCGACGGCACGGCCACGTATAACAACATCAACGGCATTGGCGCGCAGGCCACGATTGACGGCGCCGCCGCCCTCGTGGTGCTCGCGGCCGGCAACACCAAGCCGACCGACATCACGCTCAACAACATGCGTTCGCTGCGCGGCACGGTCACCGGCGCAGTGCTCGGCACGGCCCATTACTACGCGCATCCGACCATGGAGGCGCTGTTCGTCACGTTTAACACGCTCAATCAGCCGCTGATCTATGTCCACAACGCGGACGGCTCCGCGTCGCTGGATGGCTTCAAGGTTGAATGGGTCAACACGATGCCCGTCTATCAAAAAACGGCCAACGTCGGCGCCTATCAGGTCTATTTCGGCGACCTGTCCTGGTGGTATTTTGGCGAACGCCTGGCGATGAGTGTCGAGACCAGCCGCGAAATTTATTTCGCCACGGACGAAATCGGCATCCGCGCGCTCGAACGCTTTGACATCCACCAGATGGGACAGGCGTCCAGCGGTGCGCTGCAACTGGCGGCCGCGTAAAGCAAAAGCTGAAATGCTGAAAACTGAAAACTGAAATTAAACCAAGCGGGAGGTGACTAACCGCAACATCAAAAAAAACAAATGAAAAAATTATTCATCCTTGCAGCCACGGCTGTGGCGCTGGCGCTTCCCGCGTCCGCCGCCCTGCCCACTTACAAAACAGTCAGCGCGGTGGGCAATGCGGCGGCTCCGGCCATCGTCTATTTCCCGTTCGACTCCGCCTCCCAAGTCCGCGTCATTTACGCGAACTATAATACGGACACCAACAACTCGTCGCTGTCCTTCACCACGGGCACCACGGCCTATGCGGTCACTTACACCAACCTGCTGACGAGCAGTGTGACGAACCTGTTGAACAGCACGAACGGGCTGTCAGCCTCGGCGGTCATGGTGCTTCAGCATGGCGGGACGTGTTATTCCAGCACGGTCGCCAGTTGGTTCAGCAACGGCGGCGCCGCACCCAACGCCGGCACCGGCGTAGTGCTCGCCTCCGGCGGCTGGGGCGTGGGCACCACGGTCGGTGATGAAATCGAACTGATGTCCGCCGCCACCACCATCCCGGCCCCGGCGGCCACCAGCGCCACCACCACCACGGCGGCGTTCAGCGGCGACGCCCTGTTCGTTGGCAACTACGGCCGCCTCGTGGCGCTGACCATCACCCCCGCGCTCGTGACCAATAAGATCAACACAGCCAGTGCGCACTACGACAGTCAGAGCCAATAAGTAACTGCGTTACGGCCACCATTAACCACCCGTTAAAACCATGTTAAATCAACCGCCAAAGGACCGGATGCTCAGGCCGCGTGACGTTGTCACCAAGCCCGCGCCGCGTCCTTTGGCGGTTTCACCCAAAGAAAAAAATCCGGCCAATCCGCCCGATCCGACCAATCCGCCTACGCCCAAATGAACGCCGGCTTCTCCAACCTCGACACGCTCAAGCAGCATCTGCTCGCCCCCGCCCTGCGCGCCGGCGTCACCTATGACGTGCAGCTCGCCGATCTCGGCCTCGGCATGGCCGGGCTGATCGAGCAGTTTTGCAACCGCAAATTTTTGCGCGTGGAGAATGACACGGCCGTCTTCACCGCCGACCGCTGCGAATTTCTTTTACCGCGCACGCCGCTCGAATCCGTGTCCCTGGCGGAATTAAAAATCGCCGAGACGGACGGCTGGGTCACCCAGACTGATCCCAATTTTATTCGCTCGCTCAATCTCACCAACGGCATCGTGGACTGCGGCCCGCGCGACGTGGGACCCTATTACGGCCAGGTGCGCTTCACTTTCACTGGTGGCTACTGGTGGGGGATGTCCGAACCGAACGATGTGGATTACCCGAACAATCTGCCAACCGGCGCAAATATTCTTCCCGGAGAACTAAAGCTCGCCTGGTTGCTCCAATGCAAGCACGTCTGGCAAACCATAGATCCACGTGGCGTGAAGATCGTGGCCACCGCCGAGGGCCGCGTCACGCCGCAGGTTTCGTTCAGCGATCTCGACCTGGTGCCGCAAGTGAAGGAAACGCTGGCTCAATTCATCCGCTACAGCCTCGTATGATCTTCGACATCCAAATATCCGGCGACCTGATCGCGGCCATCCCGCGCATCAAGGATCAGGCCGGCTTTGCCCGCGCCTGCGCGCGCACGATGGATTATCAAAACCAACTCACCGTCGAGGTGATCAAGGCCGAGCATCTGTCCGGCCCGACCACGGACACCAGCCTGACCCCGCGCAGCTACAATTATCCGAAATCGCTCAACGCGAGCAAG
>DMQW01000325.1:4372-6109 GCA_003455565.1 Limisphaerales bacterium | reverse complement strand
CACCAAATCGATGCAAGGCCAATCTCGGTTGATACAGAAATGCAGAAATTTGAAATTAATGAACCACTCTTCGAGCAATGTCGTGGTTTCATTTGCAAGCCACAAAGGAAAAAAACGAATTTGGCCGTAACCGTTTGGAACGATTTCGTAATCTATGAGATTCATATTCATATCATTGAAAAAACTGAATTTTGTCCATTGTCCAAATGGTAAATGGCGGTGTAAATCAATTTCTGCGACGTGATCGGAATTGTCCAGCGGCTTTGAATTGACCTTGACGCATCAGGCTGTTAAACATTTTGCGATGCTCCGCGCGCTTCCAATTTTATGACGACCTCCAAAAAACCAAAATTTTCCCGCATCCTGCTCAAGTTGAGCGGCGAGGCGCTCGGTGGCGAAAGTGGGCTGGGCATTTCGCCCGAGGCGGTGCAGCACCTGGCCGGGCAAATCTGCGAGGTGCGCAAACTCGGCGTGCAGGTGGTCGTGGTCGTCGGCGGCGGGAATATTTTTCGCGGCTTGAGCGGCAGCGAGCGCGGCATCGAGCGCGCGACGGGCGATTACATGGGCATGCTCGCGACGGTCATCAACGCGCTGGCGTTGCAGGACGCGCTGGAAAAACTCGGCTGCCCGACACGCGTGCAAAGCGCGATTGCGATGGCGCAAGTCGCGGAATCTTTTATTCGTCGTCGCGCCGTGCGGCATCTGGAAAAGGGCCGGGTGGTCATTTTCGGCGGCGGCACGGGCAATCCGTATTTTTCCACGGACACGGCGGCGGCGTTGCGCGCCAATGAAATCGGCGCGGAAGTGATTTTGAAGGCGACGAAAGTGGACGGCATTTACGACAGCGACCCGAAGAAAAATCCGAAGGCGAAACGGTTCGCGCAAATCACCTACATTGACGCGCTGCAACGGCGGTTGCAGGTGATGGATTCCACCGCTTTCTCGCTGTGCATGGACAACAAAATGCCGATCATCGTTTTCGACTTTTTCCGCGCGCACAATCTCAAGCGCGTCGTGCTGGGAGAAAAAGTCGGCACGCTAGTGACGAATTAGCTGCGCCGACTCCATGCCTGAATTGCCCGAAGTCGAAATCCTTGCGCGCCATCTGCGTCCGCTGCTGCGCGGAAAAATCATCCGTGAAATTTACGTCCGCCGCGAAAAAGTTTTGCGGCCGACTTCGCCCGCGCAGTTCAGAAAAATTCTGCGCGGCGCAAAATTCCTCGGCCTCACGCGGCGTGGAAAGTATCTGTTGTTTGAACTGCGCGCGAAAAATTCCCGCACCCCGATCAGTCTGCTCGGCCATCTCGGCATGACGGGACGGATGTTTTTTGCTGGCAAAAAAGAGCCGTTGCCCAAACACGCCGCCGTCGTGTTCGATCTCGGCGCGAAGAATTTTATTTACGAGGACACGCGCTATTTTGGCCGGTTGACGCTCGATAATTCGGCGGTCGCCAAACTTGGCCCGGAACCGCTGGGAAAAGATTTTGAACCGGTGAAGTTCAGTGAAAATCTGAAACGCTCCCGTCAGCCGGTCAAAGTAAAACTGCTCGACCAGTCGCTCGTGGTCGGCGTGGGCAACATCTACGCGAGCGAGGCGCTTTTTCGGGCGGGCATTTCACCGCGCCGCGCCGCAAATAAATTGACCGCCGCGCAAATCAAAAAACTCTGGCGCTCAATCCGTGAAGTTTTAATGGAGGCGATTGATTGCGGCAGCACGATTCCTCTGAATTTCAGCGC
>DMQW01000325.1:0-4046 GCA_003455565.1 Limisphaerales bacterium | reverse complement strand
TGCGGTTCAAAAATCAGGCGGATTGTGCAGGCGGCGCGCAGCACATTTTTTTGCGGGCGTTGTCAAAAATCGTGATGAAAAGTTTGACGAACGCGCGGCGGCTTGTAGATTATTCATCCGTTTACGTTCCAGAGTAGCTCAATGGTAGAGCACGCGGCTGTTAACCGTGTGGTTGTAGGTTCAAGTCCTACCTCTGGAGCCACGGTTTTAGGCAAAGCTTCAAATATTTTTGAAATTCAAAATGAAAACTATTTTTCTGCTCGCGGTTTTGCTGGTCACGGTTCTGGGTTCCGGTTGCTTCATGTTCAAGCACAAACCCGCCACGGCTAGGTTCGCTGCCAAAGTGGAAACGAAAACCATCGTCACGCCCGACTTGTCGCTGGCGGCGAAAGTTGTTTCCGTGAATCTGGTCGGACGTTTTGTGGTGTTGAATTTTCCCGCCGGCCAGTTGCCGAAGACCGGGCAGCCGTTTTTCCTTTATCGCGCCGGCTTGAAAACTGCCGAGGTTAAAATCACCGGCCCGCAGCAGGAAAACAACACTGTGGCCGACCTTGTTTCCGGCGAAGCCCGGGTGGGCGACACCGTCCGCGACCAATAATCACCCGCCGGTCTTCGGCGATTTTTCCACGAACGGCTGAACGGTCTTCGGCAGCGAATCTTTTTTGTAGGGCGAGTGGAGGTTGAAATAAATCCCGCACAACGGCCGCGCCTCGTCGCTCTGGCTCAAGATGACGGTGACTTCCTTGTCCAGCGCGATACCGTGGCGCATTCCCGCCGCGCGGCTTTCGTAGGCTTTGATCGCTTTTTGAACCAAGGAATTCAGCACCGACTCAAACTCGTCCGGCGTCTTTTGCAGGCAGATGACGTAACGGTCGTAATTTTTTACGGCCTCGCCAAGCTCGTGTTTGAAAATGTTCGCGGTCATCATAATCCAAGTTAAATCATGTTGGCGAATTTGCGACTAAATTTAGTCCGCAGCATCCAGGGCGCGGCGCAGCGTGCTGATGCGCGGGCCAAACAGCGCGGTGCCGACGCGCACCATCGTCGCGCCTTCTTCAATCGCAATTTCAAAATCGCCGCTCATGCCCATGCTCAACTGCGGCAATGGTGCGCCGAGAATATTTTCGCACGCAACCTTCAGTTCGCGCAGCCGCTGAAAATAGGGCCGCGACTTTTCCGGCGCCGGACTGAACGGTGGAATCGCCATCAGCCCATGGACATCAAGACGCGGCAGCGCGTTCAGTTCGTTCAGTTCCGCGCGCAATTTTTCCGGCGCGTAACCAAACTTGCTCGCCTCGCCCGCGACGTTCACCTCCAGCAGCACCGGCACGGTTTTGCCCGTTTGCTCGGCGCGCTTGTTGATTTCCTGCGCGAGCGCGAGGCTGTCCACGCCCTGGATCATCTGGAAAAGTTCCACGGCGTCGCGGACTTTGTTCGATTGCAGATGGCCGATGAAATGCCAGCGCAATTTGCCGGGGCAGAGCGGGATTTTCACCTTGGCCTCCTGCACTTTGTTTTCGCCAAAAAAAATCTGCCCGCAATCCGCCAGCGCGCAGATGGTTTCCGGCGGATGCGATTTGGAAACCGCCAGCAACGTCACGGAATCTTCCGCGCGTCCCGCCCGCGCACACGCGGCGCGAATCCGTGATTGAATTGTTTCGAGGTTCTCGGCCAAACTCATGGCGCAATCATAAATCGTAAATCGTAAATCGTAAATTCTTTCCATGAACTACTGGCTTGTAAAATCGGAACCCGCCGCCTACGCGTGGGCGCAATTCGTCAAGGACGGCGGCACGGCGTGGACGGGCGTGCGGAATTTTCAGGCGCGGAACAATCTGCGCGCGATGAAAAAGGGCGATCAAGTCTGCTTTCACCACAGCGTCACCGAGAAGCAGGTCGTCGGCCTGGCGCGCGTGGCCAGGGAATTTTATCCCGACCCGACCGCTGAAGAAGGCGACTGGTCATGCGTCGGTCTGGCTCCGGTGAAAGCCTTGGCGCGCCCGGTGACGCTGGCAGAAATCAAGGCCGATAAAATTCTTTCCACCATGCCGCTCCTCAAGCAATCGCGTCTGTCCGTCACGCCGCTGACGCCGCAACAATTTGAGCGGCTCCTCAAACTGGCGCAAGCGTGACGCCAGGCAGTTTGAACTTCTGCTTTTCATTGGCGCGAAAATTTTTTACGCTCTGCCCTCAATGAAAGGCATCATCCTCGCTGGCGGCGCCGGTTCACGGCTGTATCCGCTCACGCTGGTCGCGAGCAAACAGCTCCAGCCGGTCTATGACAAGCCGATGGTTTATTATCCGCTCACGACGCTCATCGAGGGCGGCATCCGCGAGTTGTGCCTGATCTCCACGCCGCACGATCTGCCGCGTTTCAAACAACTACTTGGCGATGGCCGCGCGTGGGGGCTGACCATTGAATACCGCGAGCAACCAAAACCGGCGGGCATCGCGCAGGCGTTTCTGATCGCGGAATCGTTCATCGGCCAGGACGCGGTGACGTTGATTCTAGGCGACAACATTTTTTACGGCGGCGACAATTTTTACCGCGCGTTCACGGAATTTAAAAGCGGCGCGACGATTTTTGGTTATCACGTCAATGATCCGGAGCGCTACGGCGTGGTGGAATTTGATGCGAGCGGCAAGGCGGTTTCCATTGAGGAAAAACCGGCGTCGCCCAAAAGCAATTACGCCGTGCCGGGACTTTACATTTACGACAACGAAATCGTGGCCATCGCAAAAGCGCTGAAGCCATCGGCGCGCGGCGAACTGGAGATCACCGCCGTGAATGTTGAATATCTTCAGCGCGGCCGGCTGCATGTGCAGCGGCTGGCGCGCGGCTTCGCCTGGCTGGATGCCGGCACGAGCAGCAGTTTGCACGACGCGTCGGCTTATGTGCAGACGATTGAAAAACGCGCCGGCATAAAAATTGGCTGTCCTGAAGAGGCGGCGTTCCGCAGCGGATTTTTGTCGCTGACGCAGCTCGACGAACTCGTCGGCAAAATCCCCAAGTGCGAATACCGCGATTACCTCGCCGAAGTTGTGGCCGAGGCGAAGCGGTTGCAAAAATAAAATATGATTCTTCTTCTTGGTGCATCGGGCTACATCGGCGAGGCGTTCGCAAAGGAATTGCAGCGGCGCAAAATTGAATTTATTCCGCTCGCGCGGAAGCAGGTTGATTATACCCGCTTCGACGTGCTGCTGGATTTTCTCAAAACGAAAAAGCCGGCGTTCGTCATCAATGCCGCCGGCTTCACCGGCAAGCCAAACGTGGATGCGTGCGAACTCGACAAGGCCGGCACGCTCGCCGGCAACGCGCTGCTGCCGCAGACCATCGCTCATGCGTGTGCGGCGGCCAAAATTCCGTGGGGACATATTTCGTCCGGCTGCATTTTCAGCGGCGCGAAAGTTTTGGAAAATGGAAAGACGCGCGCGGAAAAAGATATGACCCGGCCGGAGCTGCGGGCGCTCGTGGATAAATCGCCGGGGAAGATCTGCGGCTACACGGAAACGGACGCGCCGAATTTTTCCTTCCGCGACCCGCCGTGCAGTTTTTACAGTGGCACCAAGGCGCTGGGCGAGGAAGCCATTGAGAACATTGGTCAAAGTTATATCTGGCGGCTGCGGATTCCGTTCGATGAATTCGACAACGCGCGGAATTATTTGAGCAAGGTGCAGCGCTACGCCAAGGTCTATGACAACGTGAACTCCATTTCGCACCGCGCCGATTTTGTTCGCGCCTGCCTGGACTTGTGGGAAGTGCGCGCCCCGTTTGGAACTTACAACATGACGAATCCGGGTTTTGTCACCACGCGACAGGTCGTGGCGCTGGTTGAAAAATTTCTCAAACCGGCCAGGCGTTTCGAGTTCTGGGCGAGCGACGAGGAGTTTTACAAAGTCGCCGCCAAGACGCCGCGCTCGAATTGCGTGATGGACACGTCGAAACTTCTGGCGGCGGGCGTGAAAATCCGCAGCGTTCAGGAAGCGATCGAGGATTCATTGCAGAACTGGCAGCCGGAATAACTTTCAACCATCAACTTTCAACC
>DMQW01000295.1 GCA_003455565.1 Limisphaerales bacterium | reverse complement strand
TTTTTGATTCTCGACGAGCCGACGAACGATCTCGACCTGCCGACGCTGCGCGTGCTGGAGGAAGCGCTGATTGCATTTCCCGGCGTGGTGCTCGTCGTGAGTCACGACCGCTATTTTCTCAACCGCGTCTGCACCGACATTCTGGCGTTTGAAGGCGACGGCACGATTCATCACAGCGTCGGCGACTACGATTATTACTTGGAGAAGAAACAAAAGGCAGCCGTAGCGGCGTCCCGGCAGAGCGCCGCCATTCTTGCGACGAACAAATCAGCGGCGCTCTCACGAGACGCCGCTACAAAATCAGCGAAGCCGCGCAAATTGTCATTCAAGGAGCAGCGCGAACTCGAAGGCATGGAGGCGCAGATTCACGCGGTCGAGGCGGAAGTGGCGCGCATCGAAGGCTTGTTCGCCGATCCGGAATTTTTCCGCAAACACGCGGCGAAGGTGAACCAGCTCACGCACGACCTCGAAGCGGCGAAGGCAAATGTCACGAAGCTTTACTCGCGCTGGGAGGCGCTGGAGGCGATCCGCTCGGCTTCGATGGATGCAAAGGCTGGTTGATGCGAACGGATTTTATTTTACGAGCGTAAGCTTCAAGCCCCAGTCATTCTGGGAAGGAAAGTCGGGCAATGTAATCCAGCCCCACACGTTGGCCGTCAACTGGCCGCTGCCGACTCGCGACCATTCGCCGGTGCGCGGGTCGAACCAGTCCGCCTGATAAATTCCCCGGGAGACGGCGCCGCGAATCATGCTTTTGTTTGGACACTCTTTTTCAAAGTAGGCGAGGAAGAAATCTTTGGCCGGCGTGCGTGCGCAATACGCCCAGCCCACGAAACTTTTGGTCTGGGCCGTGGAGTTGGGCGAAACCAGATTGGCATCGGGAACCAGGTCCTGATAGCGACGGCCCTCGGACAGCGCGAATGTTTTCAAATGCTGCATTTGGTTGGCGGAATTCCACTGAAACGCCTCCCACATGAACGGACTTGACCCCGGTTCGATGTCCGCGCCCCACAGACCTTCCGATCCATAGATGTGACCCGCCAGGCCGCCGGAAAGGAAACTGCCGTAGATGCCGGAGCGCACATCGCGGTCATCTTCTTCCGTGCCGCCGACCGCGCCGTATTTGTAGGGCGGATAGCGTTTGTCCGCCATGCCGGAGTAATAAGGTTCGCCATTCAGCGCGGGCCGCGCCGGTAGGGAATGAAAAATTTCCGTGAGATACCAATAAGCGTCGTGTTCCCGCAAGTTGCCGATTTGATGGAACGTCAGCCATTTGTTTTCGTCCGGCCCGCCGAAATTCATCAGGCTGGAGACCGAGGCGTTGCACGACGCGAGCGTGCCGAACGGCGGGTGGCCATACTTTTCAATGACGAGATTGGCGGCGGTGTTGAGTTGTTTAGCGCTGGCGGTCATCTGCGGGTAATCGTAATGCACGGGACTGTAGAGACAGTTGTTCGCCTGGTAACGGCTCCAGACGTATTGAATGTAGCGGCTGTAGGACTCCGGCCAGGCGTAATACTTCGCCCAAGCCGAGGTGATGTCCCGTCGCGCAACTTCAATGACCGGGATGAATCCTTGCGCGTTCAGGTAATCCATCTTCCGGTCCATGTATTTGAAGTATTCCGGATTGATGCGATTTACATCGGGATAGACCTGCTCGTAGCCTGGAATTTTTCCCGGAAAGAAAAACGCGCGTCCGCCTTCGTTCGTCATGTTCTTCGCGTGCCATCCATCGCGCGGCAGATGATTGGCAATTTCGCCCTGATCCACCCACGCCGAGCGGATGCCGACGTCAGCCTTTTGGTCCAGCCAGATGTCCCACGGTTTTTCATCGGTCGCCCAATTCGGAAATGCGGCGATGATGGCGACGGCATTGAACCCCTGGCTTTTCCGCAGACGCAAATAATCCTTGAAGCCCGCCTCCGGGCCAATCGGACGTTCGGTGTCGTCGTCGTTCCACTTGAAGCGGTAAGTCGTCGCCGCATACCAGGTGTCGCCCAGCAGGAGGAACGGGGTGCCGTCGGCATTTTCAAACGCGTGGCCGTTGGCGGTGGGCCGGATGAATCCGCGCCGGGTGGGCACGGAAGTTTTCTCGACTTCAGTCCATTCCACGGCGGTGAAATTGCCGCGCTGATTATTCAGGCCGGCGTCTTTTTGATTCGAGCCGCTGCGCCAGGTCCACTTGCCCGGCTGGGTGGCGAGGACGCGCACGCGAAAAACATCGTCACCGTCCCAGAAACCGTAGCAACGCTTGTCGAACTCCGGCCCTTTCAAATCCACCCACACCTCCACGTTCGTGTAAGGGTTCGTGTAGGAGTTCTGCGCGTGAAAGGTCAACTCCACTTTTTCCCACACATGCACGTTGGGTTGGGCGGAGGCCAAACCGAAGGACGCGAGAACCAGCGATAGGGACAGCCAGGATTTCATGGAAGGAATACTTTGCATTTGAAGCAGCCGCGTCAAACGGAAAACGAACCTCGCCATCTGTTTTCTTCAAGAGATTCAACTCCATCCGGCCGCGCCAGTTTGTGCATCGGCGACCGGGCGTTGCCTGGCATACAACCCAGTGGCTTTACGATGCGGAGGGCGTGGTTGATTCCGACGGCTTCGACGGATGCATCGGCTGGTTGATGCGGTGTGGCTTCAGTTCGGCGTAGATGGATTGGGCGAGGCCGGATTTTACAAAGCCGACCGCCTTCGCGCCTTTGATTTTGAACAGCCTTTCAAAATCCGCCGCCGTGAAATGCTGCACCACGGGATAGTGCATGAAATCTTTCAACACCTCCTCGCGGCTGGAATCCGCGATGTCGGTGGTGATCAAAACAAAATGCAGCCGGCCTTTGTTGCGGCGCAAGGTGTCGCGGCCCACCAGCAGCCCGCGCGATTTCAAAACGAAGTCGAAAAGACGTTCAACGGGTTCAACGGGAAGTTCGTCACTCATGGCCTTGCTTGGTTTGAATTGAAATTATTTGTTCAGGCGAGTTCCCAGACGCGCATGGGTGGACGCGCCACGCCGCGCCGGATTTGGTTGGCCCGCCGCTGCATTTCGACCAGCCGCCGGAGTTTTTCCTCAATAGGCAGGGCGGCGGCCGCTTTGCGGCTGCGCGCCTTGTCCTGAAAAATTTCCTCGGCGATGGTCGCTGGTGACGATGCGTTCATGGCTTGAGGTTAAGCTTTTCCCAGCGGCCCTGCAACCCGTGGCGGTGCAGGATTTCCTGCAACCGTCCGCCCTCAATCGCCGCCTCGTCCAGCAGCAGCGCAATGCGGGCGTGATCCTTGGCGCGTCCAGTTTTCAGCGCGATGGCAATGAGGTGTTCCACGCGCATCACGCGGGTTTTGACCTGGCCGACCGTCCGCTCAACGGCTTCACGGACAGCTTCCTCGGTCAGCGCATCAAAGGTGGGAATCAATTGCACCAACGTCCCGGCGAGCCAGAGGTGTTCGCGTTCCACGGTCGCGCCGCGTTGTTTCAGAAAATCGTAAATGGCCGTCAGCGTGATGACGCCGGTTGCGGGGGTTTTGAGCAGCACAAACGCATCCAAATCTTCCGTGACCACGGCCTCGGCGTAAAAAAATCCAGCCATCGCGCCGCCAATGGCGTAGCGCTCGACCAAGCCGGCGGCTTCCAGTTCATTGAGGATGGCGAGCGTGGCTTCCATTCTGGAAAAAGTTTATTCCCACTCAATCGTCCCCGGCGGTTTGCTGGTGATGTCGAGGACGCAGCGGTTCACGCCCTTCACTTCGTTGATGATGCGGCTCGCGAGTTTTTCCAGCAGGTCGTAAGGCAGCTTCACCCAGTCGGCGGTCATACCGTCCTGCGATTCCACGGCGCGGATGGCGATGGTGAAATCATAAGTCCGCTCGTCACCCATCACGCCGACGCTGCGCACGGGCAGCAACACCGCAAAACTCTGCCATATTTTATAGTAAAGCCCGGACGCTTTCATTTCCTCGACGACGATGGCGTCGGCGTTCCGCAAAATTTCGCAGCGCGCCGGCGTCACTTCGCCGAGAATCCGCACCGCGAGTCCCGGCCCAGGGAACGGCTGGCGATAAACAATTTCCTTCGGCAGGCCCAATTCCAAACCGAGCAGCCGCACTTCGTCCTTGAACAAACATTTCAACGGCTCGACCAATTGAAACTTCATGTTCTTCGGCA
>DMQW01000482.1:2650-7860 GCA_003455565.1 Limisphaerales bacterium | reverse complement strand
CTGGGAACAAGTCCGCACCGAACTCACGAAGGTCAAACCCGACATCATGATGCTGGCCGAGGCCAGCAAACCGGAGTTGCTCACCAAGGCTTTCGACATTGATTATTCCTGGCCGCTGCTCGCCACACTGAACAAGGTTCTCATCCACGACGCGCCCGCTTCCGACATCCGCAAGTGTTGGGAGGAAAGCCTCAAACAATTTCCCAAAGGCTCGCTGCACCTGCGGATTTCCGACGACCACGACGAAGCCCGCGCCGTCGCCCGTTACGGACTCAACGGCGCGCTCGCCGCTTCCGCGCTCATGTTCACACTCGACGGCGTTCCCCTGATCTACAACGGCATGGAAGTCGGCGACGCCACCGAATCCGGCGACCCCGCGCTATTCGACAAGCTGACTATTTTCTGGAATCCCAAGGAACGCCCACAGCTTCGCGGCATCTACCACGATCTCATCCAGCTACGCAAACAACACGCCGCGTTGCGCAGCAACAACGTCGAGTGGCTCGCCAATTCCGATGAAACCAAACTCGTCACTTTCCTGCGCGCCGACGACAAGGATGAATTCCTCGTCCTCATCAACTTTTCCAACCGGCCGCTCACCGGCAAAGTGGATTTGAAAATTTCCGCCGGCTTTTCTGCCGTGAAAATTTCCGGCGTCAACGATTCCGCCGGCGGTCCGCTGCCGGCGTTTCACCTGAATGGTTTTGAATGGCGCATCTACCATCGCGCCGTGGCCACGATGGCCGCGAAAAATTAACGTTTTCAATCCGCCTCTTTCATCCCAACCTGCGCCATGCAAAAGCCCCGGCTGAACTTCTGGCAGATCTGGAACATGAGCTTCGGCTTCCTCGGCATCCAGTTCGGCTTCGGCTTGCAGATGGCCAACATGAGCGCCATCTACGAATACCTCGGCGCCAAGCCCGACCAGATTCCCCTGCTCTGGCTCGCCGCGCCGCTCACCGGCCTGCTCATCCAGCCCATCATCGGCAACATGAGCGACCACACCTGGGGCCGCCTCGGCCGCCGCCGTCCGTATCTGCTTTGGGGCGCGCTGGCCAGTTCACTGGCGCTGATTCTCATGCCCAACTCCTCCGCGCTCTGGATGGGCGCCGGATTGTTGTGGGTGCTCGACGCCTCCATCAACATCTCCATGCAGCCGCTCCGCTCGCTCGTCGCCGATTTGCTGCCGGAGGAACAACACACACGCGGCTATGGTGTGCAAAGCCTTTTCATCGGCCTCGGCGCGGTCGTCGCCTCCGCGCTGCCGTGGATGATGACCAACTGGTTTCATCTCGACAGTTCCACCAGCGCCGAGCACGCCATTCCGGTCACCATCAAATACTCCTTCTACGTCGGCGCGGTGGCCATTCTCATCGCCGTGCTCTGGACGGTTTTCACCACGAAGGAAAACCCGCCAGAGAACATGGAAGTCTTCAAGAAAATGAAGGCGGAAAAAACCGGCCTGGCCGGTGGCACACGCGAAGTCATCTCCGCCCTTGCCGAAATGCCCTCGACGATGAAGCAGCTTGCGTGGGTGCAAATCTTCACCTGGCTCGGCCTGTTTTGCATGTGGCTGTATTTTCCCGTCGCCGTCGCGCGCAACGTCTTTGGCGCGATGGACGAAAAATCCGTGTTGTATTCCTCCGGCGTGGAATGGGGCGGGCTTTGTTTCTCGATGTATTCCGTCGTGACGTTTTTCTTTTCGTTCCTCCTGGTCTCGCTCTCGCAACGGTTCAGCCGCAAGACCATTCACACCGTCTGTCTGCTCTGCGGCGCGGCGGGGCTGCTCTCGGTGGCCGTCATCCACGACAAATGGCTGCTGCTCGCGTCCATGACCGGCGTGGGCATTGCGTGGGCCAGCATCCTTTCAATGCCTTACGCAATTCTCGCCAGCGCATTGCCGCCGGCGCGCACCGGCGTGTTCATGGGCATCTTCAACCTCTTCATCGTCCTGCCAGAAATCGGCGCGTCCCTCGGCTTCGGCTGGGTGATGAACCATTTGCTCCACAACAATCGCCTCGCCGCCGTCGTCGCGGGCGGCGTGTTCATGGTCATCGCCGCCGTCCTCGTGCAATTCGTGAAGGACGAGCCGCCGGTGGCTAAAGTTAATTAGCCCGACTGGCAAGGCCAGTGGTGCAGTTTGAGCGTGGCCAACGGAAATTATCGAATCACTTCAACTTGATCTTTCAGCCGGATGTCCGCCGAGGAAGCCCCCATCATAACGTCGAAAACGCCCGACTCAACGACGAAGCCGTGGGTCTTTTCATCCCAAAACGCCAGCTTCTCGGCGGCCAATGTAAGTGTGATGGTTTTCTTTTCGCCCGGTTTTAAGCTGATGCGTTGGAAGCCGCGCAACTCCTTCGCCGGACGCTTCACACTGCTCTTCACCTGATGAACGTAGAGTTGCACCACTTCGTCCCCTGCCCGCTTGCCGGTGTTCGTGACCTCAACGCTGATGTTCACTTTGCCGTTAGCTTTGATTTTGTCCGCTGACAATTTCAGGCCGCTGTATTTGAAAGTCGTGTAACTCAAACCGTGGCCGAAGGGAAACAATGGTTCACCATTCACATACATGTAAGTGAAACCTTTGGTGATGTCGTATTCGTCCAGCGGCGGCACTTGCGCTTCGGAAGCATAGACCGTGTGCGGCAAGCGACCGGCGGGATTCACGTCGCCAAAAAGGACATTGGCAATGGCGTGACCACCCTCCTCGCCCGGCCACCACGCTTGAAGCATCGCGGGAATATTTTTTGCCAGCCACGGAACGGTCAGCGGTCCGGCGCTCATCTGCACCACGACGGTGCGGGGATTCGCGGCGAAGACCGCCTTCACGAGTTCTTCCTGATTGCCCGTTAATCCAAGTGTTTTGCGATCATGCCCCTCTTGCTCAACCTGCCGGTCCGTGCCCACAAAAACCAGCGCGACATCGGCGTTTCGTGCCAGTTCCACGGCCTTGTGTAATTCGGTTGCTTTATCGAATGGTTTATCCTTCGGCGAAGGATCAATCACAACGCCACCGACAGCGAATAGCACCTCCGTGCCTTGCGCGACTTGGTCTTGGATGCCTTGCAACGGTGTGACGGTCTTGCCCGCCTTGCCGTTGTAGCCGTTCATTATGAGGCGGTCAGCCAGCGGCCCGATCACGGCGATGCGTTTGAGTTTGGTTTTATCGAGCGGCAGAAGGTCGCCGCGATTTTGCAGCAGCACGATGGATTGCTGCGCGGCTTTGAGCGCAACTGCGCGATTTTCAGGACCGTCAATCACGGCGGGTGAAATTTTGCTGTAAGGAACGGCATCGAATGGATCAAATTCGCCAAGCCGCATCCGCACGCGCAGCACGCGGGTCAAAGCGTCGTTCAAGCGTTCTTCGGTCAACTTGCCTTCGCGCACGGCGGCGGGAATGTTGTCCATGAATTCCTTGTCGGAGAAATCGCAGCCGGCCATCAACGACTGCGCGACGGCATCCACATAAGTCATCTGTTTTTTCTCATGACCTTCAACCATCGTCTTCACGCCGCCGAGATCGGAGACGACAAATCCTTCATGGCGCCATTCGCCCTTCAGCACGTCGGTGAGCAGCCAGTGATTGATATTGTTGGGCGTGCCATTGATCGCATTGTAACTCGCCATGAGCGATGACGCCTTGCCTTCCATCACGGCGTCACGAAAATGCGGCAGCCAGTATTCGCGCAACATCCGCTCGGAGACATTCGCGTTCAACTTCTGGCGATCCGTCTCCACATTGTTGACCGCAAAATGCTTCAACGTCGCGGCGAGTTTGAGGTAATGCGGATCATCGCCCTGCAAACCCTGCACATACGAAACCGCCATGCGCCCGGTGAGAAAAGGATCTTCGCCCCACGCCTCATGGTTGCGTCCCCAGTAAGGATTGCGCTCAATGTTGATGACCGGCGCGCGATAGATCAGTCCTTTGTGCTCGCCCGGCGCGTTCGTGTTGAGATGCCAGCCATTGTAAATCGCGCGGGCTTCGTCCGAAAGAACCGTGGCGACTTCATGCACCAGATTCGTATTCCACGTCGCCGACATCGCGAGGCAAATGGGAAAAAGCGTCGTGGGCCGATCCCATTTCACGCCGTTGAGACACTGATTCCATTGATCGGAACGGATGTTGAATCGCTCGACGGTCGGCCCGCGATGA
The DNA here is from genome assembly GCA_003455565.1 of Limisphaerales bacterium. Lineage (GTDB taxonomy): Bacteria > Verrucomicrobiota > Verrucomicrobiia > Limisphaerales > UBA11358 > UBA11358. The sequence continues at coordinate 3,701 of DMQW01000482.1, read as the reverse complement.
TTCAGCAGCGTGGCTTTTTCCTCGAGCGTCAAGCGCGAAATCAAATCGGCGACGCGCTGATCAACGGGCTGATTCACGTCGAGATAAAGGGCGGGCGCGTTTGAATCAGCCGCCAAGATGTTGCTGAAAGCTATAACGCTCAACACGGCAAAGATGAAGATTTTTTTCATGGGAATCTTTTTTGAATGTTTGGAGAAAGTTTTCTTTAAGCGGTCACGTCACCTTGCGACCAGTTGCCATCAACCAGCCGCCACATTATTCCGTTTGGATTTTTGTTTTGAAGTGCATCGGGCAGGCGCGCGGGGCGGACGTTGTCATAGCAATGCAGCGCAGCGAAACGGCGCAGCGAGGCGGGAATTCCAACCGCCGTGAACCCCGGATGTCCTGTCGCCGGAAACGGCCCGCCGTGGTTCATCGCCGGACTGACCGCGACACCCGTGGGCATTTTGTCGTTGAGCAAACGGCCGACGCGGGTGCGGAGAAGCGGCGCGAGTTTTCCATAGAGCGCATCATCACTGCCGCCAGCGTCGGAGTAAATGCCGCCGGTGAGATTGCCTTCGAGATGATTGATAACGGCGGCAGCTTCACCCGCATCGCGCACCACCACGGCAAGCGAGGCGTTGCCGAACGCCTCCGTCTGTAATTTTTCCGGCGACGACAAAAACTTTTCCCCGCTCACGCGTAGCAGCGTGTTCGCAAAACGATTTCCAGTCAGTGGTAAACCGCCGGTGACGAGTTCCGCGCCCGCCGCCTGCAATGTTTTCACGCTGGCGGCGAGATTCCGCGCGACGCCGGAAGATAACAACGTCGGCGGCGTTGTTCCTTCCAACTTCGTCTTCACGCCAGCGATGAATTGTTCGGCCTCGTTGCTGGCAAACAAAATTGTCAGCCCCGGACTCGTGCAAAATTGTCCGCTCGCCATCAGACAACTGCCGGTGAATTCCTCCATGATTTTTGCGCCGCGTTCGGCCAGCGCGCCCGGCAAAATCACCACGGGGTTCAAACTCGACATCTCCAGATAGATCGGCTTTCCGACGGCATCAGCGGCGGG
>DMQW01000482.1:0-2417 GCA_003455565.1 Limisphaerales bacterium | reverse complement strand
GCATCAGCGGCGGCTTTCAATTTCATTCCCGCCGCGCGGCTGCCGGTGAAACCAACCGCGCCCAAGCGCGGATCAGCCACCCATCGCAGCCCATCTTCCGGCGCAATGTTGTAAATCATCTGCACGGTCGCAGGCGGCAAACCGCTTTCGCCCAACGCTGCGAGTGCTTCCTCCGCGAGCAGTCGAGTCGTGTTTGGATGACACGGATGCGCCTTGGCGATGACGGGATTTCCCGCCGCAATCGCCGCCGCAAAGTCGCCACCAGCCACACCGTTGTAGGCGAACGGAAAGTTGTTCGGACCGAAAACCAACACCGGACCGAGCGGACCGAGAACGGATCGGATATTCAGCTTCGTATCAATCGTCGACAACGCCCATGAACCTTCCAACGCGGCGGCGGCAGCCTGACGCAACTGGCCGGTTGTGCGCGGCAATTCCACTTCCATGAGTCGCGGCGATTTCGGCAGCGCGGTTTCGGCGTGCGCAGTTTCAACGATTTCACTTTTGCGCGCCTCGATCCGTTCGGCGAATCGAGTTAAAAATTTCGCGATTTGTTCTGGCGTCGTCGCGCGCAATATTCGCGCGGCTTCAGCGGCGGCGTTCAAGGCGGTGTCGCAATCGGCCCAAGTGCTGACGGGATATTCACCGGACAGCCGTTCGCCGTTTGCAGGATTCTCTGCATGGAAAGTTCCGCTGGCTTGGGCGGGACGCCATTGACCGGCGATTAAAACAGGTTGGGTGGACATGGGGTTTCGTTATTTGACTTTGCTCTTTCGAAATTGCTCGACGACCGCTGACATGTCTTGATCGCCATGACCGCTGGCCATCGCTTGTTTGAATATACCGAGAGCGGAGGCTGCGGTCGCCAGGTTGACTGACAGTTTGCCGCCCTCTTCAATGGCATAGCCGAGATCTTTAGTCATGAGGCGCAACAAAAAATTCGGCGTGAAGTCAGGCGTGGTCATGCGTGTAGCGATTGTCTTGACCAACGGACTGCCGGGCGCACCGCCGGTAAGAATTTCCAGCGCGGGGGCGCGGTCGAGGCCGCTGCGCTCGATCATAGAAATCGCTTCGGCCAGCGTCGCGACCTGCACGCCGCAGACAAAATTATTGATGAGCTTGAGCAATGCTCCGCTGCCCGTCGGGCCGAGATGAACGATGGATTTGCCCATGGCCGCCAGCACCGGACGAATTTTTTCCAGCATTGCCGCCGGCCCGCCGACGATGAAATTTAATTCGCCCGACGCCGCCTGGACTTTGCTGCCGGTCACGGGGGCATCAAGCAATTCACACTGGCGCGCCGCGGCGGCAGCCGCGAGTTCCTTGACCCAGCCAACCGTGACCGTGCTGCATTCGATGCACCCCGTGCCGGGCGTGGCAGCGGCGAGCGCGCCGTTGTCGCCGAGCCACAGGCTGCGCGAAGCGTTGTCGTCGGCGACCATGCTGATGATGACCTCTGCGCGCGACGCGGCTTCGCGCGGCGACGCGGCGACCCTCGCGCCTTCCGCCGCGAATGGTTTGGACTTTTCCACGTTGCGATTGAAGACCATCAGTGGGAAGCCATTGACAAGAAGGCGTCGGGCCATGCCCGAACCCATGATTCCCAACCCAAGAAATGCGATTTGTGGTTTGCTCATAATTAAAATCAAGCCAGAGATTTGACCGCGACCAAAGTAGCTTCGCGGCGCGCGACGCGCAACGGATTGCGCAGCGGGCGTCCAAAACCGGCGAACAAAATTTCCATCACGTCGCCATCGGCAAGTTGCACGCCGTCGCCAAAACTCAAGGCGCACGCGCCGAAGTAATGCACATGAACATCGCCCGGACGCCGGTGCGTCTCGAATTTGAAATGATGCTGCTCGATGTTTCGCAGGCTGTGGCACATCTCGGTTTCGCCGGTGGCAATTCCCTTCGACCAAAATTCACGACCGGCGCGCTCAATCGTCACCCGGCCCGGCACGGATTCAAACTGCGGGTCAATGACCAGTTCCGGGCCGAGCGAACAATTGCGCAGTTTCGATCCGGCGAGGTTCAAGTAGTTATCCTTTTCAAATTTGTGATCGGAAAATTCGTTGCCAATCGCCATGCCGATGCGGCGCGGCTGCCCGTCCGCACCGATGAAATAAACGCCCGCGATCTCCCCTTCTTCGCCGCCGTCCTTCGCGTAAGCTGGCACGTCAAGCGGTTCGTGGTGGGCGCGAAGAATGGTGCCGCAGCCCTTGTAAAACCATTCGGGCGCGATGCCGATTTTGCTCGGCGCGGGCTGGCCGCCTTCGACGCCCCAGCGATACATTTTCATGCTGTCGGTCAGTTCCGACTCCTTGGCTTCGTGCATCATCTGGCGGTTTTTCGCGCTGCCGAGATGCGTGAGTCCCGTCCCGGAAACGAGGCAGCGCGCCGGTTCATCGGGATGATCC
>DMQW01000348.1:18123-18757 GCA_003455565.1 Limisphaerales bacterium | reverse complement strand
GTCCACGATACAAATGTTCTTCCGTTTGCCAACTCTTAAAAGTTTCGCACTGACAGCCAACGCGCTTGCCAGTCTCTTTTTTGTCTGCGTCGTCGTTTGCTCTTGCAGTTCAACCCGCCATGCTGAAACAAATCTGCAAACGGTTTTGCATACAAGGCCGGGCAGCCATCAGCTTTTTGATTCTGGTCAAATCACCAACGCGATTCTTGAGTTTGGTGGAAACCACCAAGCCGCTTTTTCCGTTCTCAAAAAAGTCAGTAGCGAGACGAACACAATCGTTGACGCGGGCAGGATTATTGATACGAACAGATTCGTTCGTGCTGGCGCAATTTATGGAATTGGGCAACTGGGCAAATCAGTTCCAGAAGCCGCACCATTTCTCTGGGAAGTCATCTATTATCCATCCAAAAGCGGTAATGATCGTTACATGGCGTTTGTCGCGCTAAAAAAAATCGGCTTCCAAACGCAGGACATTCCGACGCTGGCCAAATTGCTAGATGTCCCGGCGAGCAATCAAAATTTTTTGACCAAGCTGGTGCCTGAAACCATTTCCGAACTGATTGAAACCAATCCACCTGGAGCAACGCCATATCTTTCTTCGGTCGAAAATCTGCTGGATAATCCAAATCCCGAT
>DMQW01000348.1:14139-17784 GCA_003455565.1 Limisphaerales bacterium | reverse complement strand
AAAATTTTCTCCGCGTTGCACGCGCTTTTCCAGCGTCCCAATGACCGCGCCAGTGGATACTACAAGAACATAGCAGCACAAATTCTGGGTGAAGCCGGACAACGAGCCAAGCCACTAGTCCCTGACTTGCTGGAATTCGCCAAGTTGCCGGACGAAGATTATACCTATCAACTCGTCGCCAAAATTGCGCCGGAGTTGGGTTCGCAAATTCCCGAAGTGGCTCAAGCATTGAAGGAACAACGGCACGCTCAAAGGTGGGCGGAAAAATGGAAATCCGGCTCTTACACGCTGGATGATTTGCGCGGCGCTCTGAAAGAACCGGATCAGGCACTAATCGCAGCAAAACATCTGGCTGAAATAGGTGCTGCTGCAAAAATTGCCGTGCCGGACATGATTCAGGCGGTGTGTGGAAAATGGGAAGAAGCGCGGGACGAAATCCTGGCTGACATTCATAAAATTGATCCGCAAGCGGCAGTCACAAAAATTGATCTGAACAAAGAACGGATTGATGTCGCACTCCAATGTGCTCATTCGGTTTTGGAAAAAATGCCCGCTTCGCCGCAGAACAAAATTCTGACGGATTCCTGCTTCCAAATGTCCTTCACGGCAGGCTGGGTTTTGCCGGAAGAATTGGCCACTTTGACAAACAGCCTGGCCGTTCAGACCCCAGACGCATATCACGCATACGTCGAAGGTTTGAAGCCGCCGATCTGTGCAAAGCCCGTTCAAAAGACATCTGAAGTTTGGGGCGCTCATTGACTGTTAAATTCTTACAGGGAATTTTATTTCCACTGCCGAAACGAGATAGTTATTGCAATATCACCAAATCCGGCTGCGCCAGCGAAAGACCGCCTTTGACATTGTCCGTGAATTGCGCGCCGATGACGATATTGTTGACGCAGGTGGTGTTGTTGACCCGGAAAGCCGCACCGCCGCAGTTGCTCGCCGTCAGGTTCGTGAAGAAATTTTGCACGCACTCGGTCTGCGGTGCGGCTTCCAAACCGCGCGCCGTTTGTTGATCAACGTGTGCCATGAACACGCCGTAACGACGGCTGTTGCGGATGGCGATGTCTTGAAATTGATTTTCACGGCTGAAGCGCATGAAGATGCCCAGACCGTTCGCCGCCAGAACGGCGTGGCTGATGACGTTGTGATTGAAAGCGAGGTCGAGCGAAATGCCCGCGCCAGGATTGTCGTGGAGAAAAAGTTCCGTGAACACGCTGTCCGTCGTGAGATAACAGGCGAGGCCGTCGAACTCGTTGTCAAACGCATCCAGGCCGCGAACCGTCAACCGCCGCACGCCGAGCGTCGTGACCAGGCCGCCGGAACGGCAGCGCGCGGCGGTCACTTGTTCCACCGTGGAATCACTCACGCCTTGCACGGTGATGCCGTTGTTGCGAATCTGCGAACCTTCGCCTTGCAACTGCCAGAGTTCGCGCTGTTGATGCTGGCGATTCCCGTCAATGAAAAGGTCACTGACGCGCAGGTGCCTGACGGTTCGCGGCGGGTGATTGACCGGTTCGCCCATGATGATCACCGGACAATTCGCATCATCCGCCAGACTTAAAACGGTCGCCGCGCCGCTGCCGCGCAAGGTTTGATGATCGCGCCGTAAAACAATGGGTTGCCGCACGCCAATCGTTCCCGTCGGCAAAACAATTTCCCCGCCGGTTTCCGGCAGGGCATCCAAGGCGCGTTGAATCTCCGCGCCGGTCACCCCGGCCCGCAAGGTGACCACCATCGGTTCCACAACCGGCAGCACGGGAGAAGTCAGACACACAGTCGAAGAAATGAACAGCCCGATGAACGCGGCGACCTTTCCCACCGCGCGCCAGCTTCCAACCTGATTGAAGTTCGTTTTCATAATAACGAGACCGTTGCGGTTAATCAGTGTTCTTAACTCAATGTCGGCCAATTTAGGAAATCGTCCACTAAAAAAATCTAATTTTCTTAATTATTTTTTATCGGAACGGATCGCCGGTTCCTCGACGGAATTATCCGGCGGCCAATTTCATTTCCGATTTCCTAAAAACTTTGAAGCGGTTATGCTCCGCTCGATTTATGGCGAATCTAAAATCCGCAAATTCATCCACGCCCGTCGCGCTCGGCTACACGATGCCCGCCGAATGGGAGCCGCACGCCGCGACCTGGCTCGGCTGGCCGCACAACGCCAGCGACTGGCCGGGAAAATTCGAGGTCATCCCGTGGATTTACGGCGAGATGGTGCGAAAGATTTCCACCGGCGAAAATGTCCGGCTCATCATCCGGCACAAGCAGGACGAGGCTTTTGCGCGCCACATTTTTCAACATGTCGGCGTGGATTTACGGAAGATTCAATTCGTCATTCACCCCACGAACCGCGGCTGGACACGCGACACCGGCCCGATTTTTGTGAAGCGAAAGGTTCGGAGTTCCGGCTTTAGCCGGCCGGACCACCGCCTGAAGGCGGAACTCCAAACTGAAACTGCCATCGTCCACTTTCATTTCAATGGCTGGGCGAAATATGACAACTGGCGCAAGGACACCAAAGTTCCCGAAACCGCCGCGCGACTGCTCGGCAAAAAACTTTTCCACGCGAAATGCGTTTCAACTCAAAACTCAAAACTCAAAACTCAAAACTTCGTAATCGAAGGCGGCGGCATTGAGTTGAACGGGCGCGGCACGCTGATTTCCACCGAGGAATGTTATCTGCATCCGAAAATCCAAGTCCGCAATCCCGGTCTTGGAAAAAAGGAGATTGAGGCGACGTTGAAAAATTATCTCGGCGCAAAAAATATTTTCTGGCTCGCGAAAGGACCGAAAGGCGACGACACGCACGGCCACATTGACGACATCTGCCGTTTCGTGAACGCCAGGACGCTCGTGCTCGTGCGAGAAAAAAATCTGCGCGATGAGAATTATCGTCCGCTCGCGGAAAATTGGGAACGCATCCAGGATTTGCGGCTCGAAGATGGCCGCAAGCCCGAAGTCGTGGAGTTGCCGATGCCGTCGCCGCTGTATTTTGACGGCGTGCGGCTGCCCGCGAGCTACGCGAATTTTTACATTTGCAACGCCGCCGTCATCGTCCCGACGTTCAACGACCCGAACGACCGCGTCGCGCTCGGCATTTTGGGCGGGCTGTTCCGCGACCGACCCGTCGTTGGCATTCATGCGGTGGATTTGGTCTGGGGCTTCGGCTCGCTGCACTGCCTCACGCAGCAGCAGCCGATGTGAATTTCAGAAAATGCTCGACATCAGGCTGCATGTAGCCTAAATTTAGTCTATGAAAATTGCCAGCCGTTCCCGTTCCAGAAAAGCAAAAGTAAATTTGCAGTCGCAACTGTTCACCTTGAGCAACGCCAAAACCTATCTTGGCCGCTTGATGGAAAAGGTGGGTCAAGGCGAGACGGTTTATATCGTCAAGGGACATCGCCGGTTTGTTTTGCAGGAAGTTCCCGAAATCGAGCCGATTCCCGTGCGGCCAGCCGGATTTTTTGCCAACGCTTACAACAAGACGGAGATTGACGAGGACAACCGCATGGCTAAATTTTCGGTGATTCGCGCGCCGAAAGATTTGGAATAAAAAAGGAACGCCGTGAGACAGTGGGACATCTTCATGTTTCCGTTCAGCAAGGAAAGGCGGCATCCCGCCGTCATCATTTCCAA
>DMQW01000348.1:0-13908 GCA_003455565.1 Limisphaerales bacterium | reverse complement strand
CGCGGCGCGAAATCCACCGAGGAAGTTTTGGACGAGGCCGACGGGCTGGATTGGAAAACAATGGTGCGTTGCGACAAAATTCATCTACTGCCCAAGGCGCGCTTCGACGATAAAAAAGGTAGTGTCACCGAGGGACGCCGGTATTTAATTGCACGGAAAATGGTGGAAGTTTTAAGGCTGCCAATTCATCGGCGATAATTACGCCGTGGATTTGGTCTGGGGTTTTGGCTCGCTGCACTGCCTCACGCAGCAGCAGCCGGTGTGAAATTCTTCCGTGCGGAAGAAAATCGCTTCGTGCGGGCGATTTGCCGGTCTGTGCGGACAATTCCCCTCTCCATGCGGCAATAAATCGTTCCGTGCGCCCGTTTTCCCGTCCGTGCGGCGATAATTCAATTCGTGCGGATAAGGTATCGTTCCGTGCGAGCCAACTTTCCGTCCGTGCGGGCAAAAATCCATCTGTGCGGCCATTTTTCGATCTGTGCGGGGAATACCCGACCAAAACATCGGATAATTCACCTTGCGACGCCTGTTTTACGGCCTGCGACGGTGATTTTCGACTTGCGACGGGCGTTCGCCGACTGCGACGACCTTCCGGCCAGTTGCGACGGGGTGACGCGGTTCAATTTGCGGCTTGAAACGCCGTCACCGCATTTTCAGCCGCGCAAATAGCAAATTGCGCTATTATCGTTTTTTAGCTTTTGTGAAAATAGCAGCGTGTGGTATTTTCATCATCGAAAGTAACCGATGGCCAGCAAATCAAACATTCCGGGCAAGAAAGTGCCACTAGGCAGCTACGCCGCCTTTGTGCCTGCGCCTCTACCTCCGAAGCTCGATTGGACGCCCCGGCTAATCCGCGTGCTGTCGGATGCCGACCGTTTAATCGGCAAATTGGCCGGCGAAGGCGGACGCCTGCCCAATCCGCACATTTTGATGCGTCCGTTTCTGCAACGCGAGGCCGTTCTGTCCAGCAAGATTGAGGGCACGCAAGCGACGCTGGGCGAATTGCTGGCGGCGGAGGCCGGTGTAGCCGTGGATAGCAGTCCCGATGACCTGCGGGAGGTTGGCAATTATGTTGTGGCACTCGAACATGGCATTGTCCGCCTCAAGGAACTTCCACTATGTGTCCGCATTATCCGGGAGTTGCACGAGAAGCTCATGACCGATGTGCGTGGGCAACAAGCCACGCCGGGACGTTTCCGAAAAATCCAGAACTGGATCGGCAAACCGGGCAGCACACTGGCAACCGCGTCGTTTATCCCACCGCCGCCTGATGACGTAGAAACCTGTTTGGCTGCATGGGAAAATTTTCTACACGAATCAGACCTACCGCCGCTGGTCACGATTGCGCTGGCGCATTACCAATTCGAGGCAATTCACCCGTTTTTGGACGGCAACGGGCGCGTTGGCCGTTTGCTGATCACCTTGTTTTTGATTGAGCGACAAATATTGCCGACACCGCTGCTATATCTGTCGGCATTTTTTGAAGCCGCGCGCCGGGATTATTATGACGGACTGCGTGGCGTTAGCGAACGTGGAGAGTGGAATGAATGGCTTGAATACTTTTTGCAAGGCGTGGCCCGGATGTCGGAAGATGCGTTGAGCCGGGCGGCGCGTATCAATAGCAAGCTGATTGAATGGCAAAAAAAAGTTGCTGGTGATTCGACGAATGCACCGCTGCGCGTTGTGGAACTCTTGGCTGCGAATCCGTTCATCACCGCCAAAGGCGCGGCTAAAAAACTAGGCGTGGCTTTTACCACGGCGCAACGCGCCATTGAGCGGCTGGAGCGACTTGGAATTGTGAAGCAATCAGGTGATGCGAAACGCGACCGGGCTTATTGTGCGAATGCACTGTTGGAAATTCTTGAAGAACCGGCACGGTTAAAATCTTCCGAAGGAACATGAGTTTTTTGGGGAGTGAGGTTTTTTGTGGTGGCACGCGGCAACGTGATGCTCGCAAATTGGTGGTAAAATAGGAATAATGCCGCCGATGGCAGCGTCAATTCAAAAGCTGATTTTTCCATGGAAACGGTTTTGGTGTCGTTTTGGTGATGCATTCCACACTGGCGACAAACATCAGGGACAGGGGTTTTCTCACTGACCCTGATGGTGATTTCACACAATACTACAACCCTCATCTTTTCATATTTGAAAATCTGGCGCGTGAAAAATGCCTCATTCTATGCGGTGATCCCGGCACAGGCAAAAGCACCGCACTTAAGCAAGCCAGACCGATTTTGGAAAATTCTCTTGGCGCAGATGGCAAACTTATTTGGTTGGAATTTCGGGATGTGCCGAATGAACCCGTCTTTGCGCGACGAACATTTGAATCGGATGCCTGGAAACAATGGCAAAATTCCTCCAGCAAACTTGCGCTGGTTGTGGACGAGGTTGATGAAGGGCTGGTTAAAATTCCTGGCTTTGTCAGTTATTTTGCAGGCGAATTACGAAAGGCGAATTACGCCGTTTGGGTGATATGCACGGCAAGCTATATCAGATAATTATGTGGGTTGGATTCACCGGAGCTGCACAGGTTCCGTAATAAAGGAATTTTGGGGAATTGGCTGCATTTGTTTCCGGTATTGTCCAGGCGTTTGGCCTACCAATCGTTTGAAAACTACACTCATGTATTCGGGATGTTCAAAACCCGAAAGCTCGGAAATTCGTTCCAAAGTAAAATCTGTCTCGGTGAGTAATTGTTTGATGCGGCTGACTTGAACCCTCCGAATTTCCGCCTGCGGAGAACGTTTCAAATGCCGACGAAACCTCCGTTCCAAAAAACTGCGCGAGACTCTGGCAAAATTGACCGCGTCCGTTACGGTGCAGCCGTGAAGAGCCTGCTCGCTGACAAATCTCAATGCGGTTGCCACCGTTCGATCTTTGATGGCAAATGTATCCGATGAGCGGCGGGTAACGACGTGGAGAGGATCAATCAGAATCCGCCGGCTTGGAGGTGATTGACCGGACATGAGTTGATCAAGCAATTCTGCTGCTTGATAGCCGATGCGTGCTGCATCAGGTGCTACGCTGGACAGCGCCGGATTGCAGAGTTCACAGAATATTTCCTCGTTGTCCACGCCGACGATGGCGACTTCCTCCGGCACGAGTATGCCAGTCTGGTGACAGGCATCAAGCAGGTGCAAGGCGCGGGCATCGTTACAGGCCATGACACCAACGGGTTTGGGCAGGTCGTTAAGCCATTTGCCAATACATTCAATTTCCAGATCCCATCTGGACACATTTGAGCCGCGCCAAGGCGATTCGTAAACCGGGATGGGCAGGTTTTCCTTCTCGGCGACCTCGCGGAAACCTTCGCGTCGTTGCATCGCCCATAATTCATTGCTGAATCCGCAAAAGGCGAAGTGGCGAAAACCGCGTTCCACAAAATGCTTGGCCCCGAGGCAACCAATGGCCTTGTGGTTCGAGCCAACCCACGGCAGTTTCAAGTTTTCGTGAAGATCGTTCAAATCTACCACCGGCACCTTCATGCGTTTCAGGCGCTGTGCGAGGGCGGGGTTGGTGGGTCGGCAGAGAATTCCATCCCAGTGGCTGGAAGCCAGCCAGGCTGGTGGAGGGGTGCCCAGTTCGTGCTGTTCAAGAAAAACGGACCATTGGTGATGCGAAGAAATATAACGAGCAATCCCTTGCAAAATGCTGCGCCCATAACTGACTGATGACTCAACGATCAATGCGACTTGGGGTGGCTTATTCATGAAAATGTGGATGCGTTTTCCCCACTATAGGCTCAAGTTGAACGTGAAACAATTCTTTAAATCGGATGGTGGCATTATCAATCAAATTTGGCTCAATAGCTTGTGCAAGCATTGGTTTTACGATGTAAAACATCAATTATGACGGTCGTTTGCCTGCGGATTTATCCGTAACAGTTCTCAAAAATGTAGCCGTTGGAACTCATGGGAAAGCGCTGGTCATTGAGAGATAATGTCACTATGAAGCCACTCAGTTTGCGATCCAAACACTCTATTGTAGTGATGTTTAAATTGTATTTTCGTATTTGTTCGGAACAGAAAATGGATGATTGGAGAATGATGCCTGTGACTTCGGCTCTTGCTTGATTAATCCCCCTCACAATTAAACGTGAATATAACAGACCCAAACAATAAAAACCCAAAAACTATGAAATTGAACATGAATGCAATCTTCACACGATCCAGGCTGATTGGTGTTACGTTGAGTTATGTAATCGCCTTAACGTTGTTATTTTTAAGCCTGCCTGCTGGTCTTCAAGCGCAGACACTTGTAAACGAGTGGTCCTTTAATGAAAGCAGTGGAAGCACTGCGGTTGATTCGATCTCCAGTTCCAACATCGCACTGGTGGGTGGCGCGTCACTGGGTGGTGGTGCTTTGACATTGCCGGGGGGTGCTGGTAATTACGCGCAATTCCCCGACGGGATACTTTCGACCTTCACCAATTCGATGACCATTGAAACATGGTTTACTGATGTTGGTAGCCAGACTTGGGCACGTCTATTTTCGATTGGCGGCAGCACTGCCTCGTTTGCACCCAATACTGGCAACTACATTGACTTGGTGCCGCGGGCTGGGAATGCCGGCAATATCAACGGCGGTTTCTGGGCGGAATTTAATCATGGCAGCGGCGCGAAGGATGCCGCTGATTCGATTCCGGCGAGTTCGGGCGCCGACAGGACGCCTGTGAAGACGGGTATTCCCGTGTATGCGACTGTGGTATATGACGGCCCATCCCAGACGGCGCGGCTCTATTTTAATGGCGTGCAGGTGGGGCAAGCAAGTGTGACCTTTGAGCCGTCCGCCTTGGGATTTTCGCGTTACAACACACTGGGTCTCGACCAGTATGGCGATTCCCCTTTTCATGGCGCAGTTGATGAAATGCGGATATGGGATGGGGCTGTTTCCCAGCGATATATCTCGGCCAGTATGGCGGCCGGGCCGGGCGTGATCATCAACAATTTAACGCCTATCTCACCCAGCTTGACTGCCGGGGCGTCCATCGTTCTGACGGAAACGGAACAGGCAGTGGTCACGGTGCAGCTTCCGCAGACGGGTTCGAGTAATTTGCTGGCGACGGCGGATGCCACGAACTGGGTGAGTGGAAACACGAGTGTTCTGACGGTCAGCAGCAAGGGTGTGATCAGCGCGGTGGGTCTTGGCACAACCACGGTGAGTGCCAAGATTGCCGGTATAAATGTTACCAGTGGCGGCATTACTGTCGCGAACCAGACTCTTCAACATGAATGGTCATTCAACGAAAGCAGTGGCACAACGGCAGCTGATTCGGTTGGCGGGGCCAATGTGACGTTGCAGGGATTGACCAGCCTGGGTGGTGGGGTTCTGACGCTGCCTGGTGGCGGAAACACGAATTATGCAAAATTTACCGACGGGATACTGTCGTCAAATAATTCCGTCACCATTGAGACTTGGCTGACGGATAACGGTGGCCAAACATGGTCGCGTGCCTGGTCTTTTGGCGGCAGTGTTACCGTGGCGGGTAGCCTGATTGGAAATAACTACATTGACTTGATTCCCAAGAGCGGACCTGGCCCTTTGTGGACTGAGATTAAAGCGGGTATTCCACAGGTTACAACATACGATGTAAATGGCCCTACACAGCTACCCACAGGAACTGGGCAATATGTTACCGTGACTTACAATGTTCAAAATCAGACCTGCACCATATATGCCAATGGTGTGGTAGCGAGGACAATGACTGGTATCCAAATCACTCCGGCAAGTTTGGGCAACACGTTGAATAATTTCATTGGGTATGATCAATATAATGATTCTGTCTTCAATGGCACATTTGATGAAATGCGCATCTGGGATGGGGCGGTTACGCCGGTGTATGTGTTGGCCACGGCGGCGGCTGGTCCGGGCGTGGTGATCACCAATCTCACGCCGCAGTCGTTGAGTGTGTCGGTGACAAGCACCAGCATGATTGGCTCACAAACCCAGCAGGCGGCGGTTCAGGGCAGCTTTCTTCAGGTGGCCAATGTGGTGCTTACCAGCGTGGCAACCAACTGGACGAGCAGCAATCCGACTGTGCTCACCGTGAGCAGCAGCGGTTTGATCACGGCCCAAAGCGGCGGCTCGGCGACGGTGAGTGCCACGGTCAATGGCGTGACGGCAACGAGTGTGTCCATCACGGTTTCAGACACGGCGCCAACGATCACCCAGGGACCGGTTAGTCAAACCAATGTCGTGGGTGATAATTTGAGTTTTAGCGTGCAAGCTCTGGGCGGCAATTTGAGTTACCAATGGAGTTTGAATGCCACGCCGCTCACGGGGGCGACGGCCAGCACGTTGGTTTTAATAAATGTCCAATTAGGCCAGGCGGGAACCTACAGCGTTTTGGTGTCCAACAATATTTCAACCGTTAGCACCTCGGCGGTATTGACCGTGGTGTCGCCGATTCTTCAGCATGAATGGTCGTTCAATGAAAGCGGTGGGACGACGGCGGTGGATTTGATCTCGAGTTCGAATATTACACTGCTGGGCGGGACATCGCTTGGTGGTGGGGTGTTGACCTTGCCTGGTGGTGCTGGCAATTATGCACAGTTCCCGAATGGCATATTGTCCACCTACAGCAATTCGATAACCATCGAAACGTGGTTTACGGACAATGGCGGACTGACTTGGGCGCGGCCCTGGTCTTTTGGTGGTGGCACAGGTGGACCAAACAACAACTTCACTCATGGAAACTACATTGACCTGATTCCTACTGCCGGCAACGCCAACGGGATCAACGGCGGTATGTGGGCGGAATTCAACCATAACGGCAATACGGATGCTCATGTGTCCACGCCTTTGCCAACAGGCACAGAGGAATACGTGACGGTGATGTATCAAGTATGGGACCAGACCGCCCGGCTTTATCTGAACGGTGCTCTGGTGGCGACGGCTACGAATATCACGTTCACACCGTCTGATTTGGGCTTCACATATAACAACTTCCTGGGTCTTGACCAGTGGAATGACGCCATTTTCAACGGCACGTATGACGAGATGCGCATCTGGAACGGGGCGGTGACGCCATTGTATTCATTCGTCGCCGCTGCGGCTGGTCCCGGTGTGGTCATTACCAATACTACACCGACAGGGGTGCATGTTGCGGTTAATACAAGCCAGATTATTGGTCAAATCCAGCAGGCTACAGCCAGCGCTGACTTCTTACAGGTTTCCGGCGCTCAGATTACAGCTCTGGCAACCAACTGGGTAAGCAGCAACCCAAGCATCGTTACAGTGAACAGCAATGGAGTAGTTACTGCTGTCGGTCTCGGCACGGCTACCGTCAGTGCTACATTTATTGGAGTTACCGGAACCAGTTCAACCATAACCGTAGGGGCGAGTGTCCCGGTAATCACCCAAGAGCCAGTTGCTTCGCTGACATTGCTGGTCGGCGGGACCTTGCAAGCCAGCGTGGCTGCCATTGGTGATACGCCATTTACTTACTACTGGTTTACGAATGCCGGGCCGACACCCATCAGCATATCGTCCTCTCCAGTGCTAACGGTGCCTAGCCTGCAATTGGGCAACGCTGGTAGTTACGTCTGTGTGGTCAGCAATCATGTTGGAACGGCCACCAGTTCGGCGCTAAGTCTCACCGTTGTTGCCCCGACTACATACCAGCAAGCCATGCTGTTAGGCAACCCCATTGGCTACTGGCCTTTGAATGAATCCAGTGGAACGATTGCTTATGACCTGATTGATGGTCATAACGGCACTTATACGAACGCTTATGTGCTTGGCCAGGCAGGACCCCCAAATCCGTTTTTTGGCGGTGCCACTTCGACCGCGTTTGATGGGGCATCTGGTCATGTTTATATTCCTGGAACGGTATTCAACATCACTGGCGCAATCACCGTGGTGGCATGGGTCAATGTGTTGGGCGCGCCAACGCTCGATGATTTGTTCGGGCATGGTGATGCTTCATGGCGCATGACCATTAATCCGACTGGACAACCAGGCGGCAACGATGGTCTAGGTCAGGGTGACGCGACTGACGCAGCCAACATTCTTGATAGTAATTGGCACATGATAGCCTACACCTATACGGGCATACCTGGACAAAACAGTAATGGTGGACTTTATGTGGACGGTGCGCTGGTGGCCAACAACACGGTGGCAACGGCTCCCGCGGGTAATGGCCTTGATGTATGGATTGGCGGTGCGCCTGATTATGGAACCCGCTTCCTGCCGGCCTACATTGCCAACGCGGCTGTATTTGCCCAGTCCTTAAATGCCGCCCAAATTAATGGGATTTGCAATGGTCAGTGGATTCCAGTAGGTCCTCAAACAATCACGATCACACATTCCGGCTCGAATGTCGTTCTCAACTGGGACACAGGAACGCTTTTGGAAGCAACCAGCGTGCTCGGTCCGTGGACCACCAATAGCGCCGCTGTTTCTGGATACAGTGTTCCGGCGACCAACGCTACCAAGTTCTTCAGGCTTCTGGTCATTCCTTGAACAGATGGTGTTGAGGAGTCACTTGTAAAATGACAGACGGCCGGAGCTTCTAGCTCCGGTCGTTTTTTGCAAGTTTTGGAGTGGACCGCGCAATTTTCAAAAGGTTAGGTTGTTAAAAAAGACGATCCATCGGGCCGCTGTCTTTGGACAAATGCCAATAGGTTCGGGCATCGCGCGAGCGTTTGAGTCGCAATAAATCTTTGCCTCCCAGGCGCAATAAACATCCAAGTGGAGTGTGACGATGAAAATAAAGAAAAGCAGCAACACGCAGCGACCGGTGAATTGGCTCGAATGAAAACCGAGCCACAATGAGAACCGATACCATCCGCGGAACCAGCGCGGTCGCAGCCCCGCGACGATTACCATAAGAAGGATCAGTTCAGCCAGGACAGACCAGCAATTTATTGGCAGATGACGCCGCCAGCACAGAAACGAACTTAAAATCGCCAGTCCCAACGCCGCCAGCAAAGCGGATTTGCGCCATTCCCTAGGGTCTTCTTTGTAAATTAATTTCATTTTAATCGGCTTGTGGAAAAATGCGACGCGGAATGTTTTGCTGCGGTTGGGCGCTACGCTGGATGAGATAATTGCCCATGACGAGGTAATCCATCTCCGTGTTCATGAAACAACGATACGCGTCGTCGGGCGTGCAAACAATCGGCTCCCCGCGCACATTGAATGACGTATTGACCAGCACGCCGCAACCGGTTGCTTTCTCGAAGCGCAGCAGCAATTCGTATAAGAGCGGATTGCTTTCGCGTTCCACGGTTTGAATTCGGGCCGAGTAGTCCACGTGGGTGATGGCGGGCAGGGTGGAGCGAACACTCTTGAGCCGGTCGAACCCCTTGATTTCCAAAGGAACTTCCCGGCACAATTCTTTTTTGACCGGTGCCACCAGCAGCATGTAAGGCGACGCCACTTCCATTTCGAAATAATCCGCCACGCGTTCGCGCCGGACAATGGGTGCGAACGGACGGAACGATTCCCGAAATTTCACCTTCAAGTTCATCACCGACTGCATCTTCGGCGAACGCGCGTCGCCGAGAATCGAGCGGTTGCCCAGCGCGCGCGGGCCGAATTCCATCCGTCCTTGAAACCAGCCGATGACTTTTTCCGTTTTCAAAAGCTCAACGGTGAAATCCAGCAGCGCGTCCTTTTCCAGTTTTTGGAAAATGGCATTGTGTGAACGCAGCATCGTTTCAATTTCATCATCGGAAAATCCCGGACCGAGCAACGACGCCTGCATTGAATCTGGCGAGATGGCAACACGCGGATTTTCAACATACCACGCCGCCAGCGCCGCGCCGCGCGCACCGCCGGCATCACCGGCGGCGGGCTGAATCCAAATGTTTTCAAAAATCTTTTCGCGCAAAATGATTCCGTTCGCCACGCAGTTGAGCGCCACGCCGCCGGCCAGGCAGAGATTCTTCTGGCCGGTGACTTCGCGGGCATGGCGTGCAAGCCGCACCATGATTTCTTGCGTGACCAACTGGATTGAACGCGCCACGTCCATGTGCTGTTGCGTGATCTGTTCTTCCAGCCCGCGCGGTGGCCCGCCGAAAAGCCGGTGAAACTTTTCATTCGTCATCGTCGTGCCGCGCACAAAATTAAAATGATCCAGATTCAGCCAGAACGAGCCGTCCGGCTTGAGATCGAGCAGTTCGTGGCGGATGGCGTCGGCGAATTTCGGTTCGCCATACGGCGCGAGGCCCATGAGTTTATATTCGCCGGAATTGATGCGGAAGCCGCAGTAATCAGTGAACGCCGAATAAACGAGCCCAAGCGAATGCGGAAAGCGCAGCTCTTTCAGCATCTTGATTTTGTTGCCCGTGCCGTGACTGATGGTCGTGGTCGCCCATTCTCCCACACCGTCAATTGTCAAAATTGCCGCCTCGTCAAACGGTGATGGATAAAATGCGCTGGCCGCGTGTGATTGGTGGTGTTCAGTGAACAGGATTTCGCAACCGGCCCGCAATCTTGGCAGTTCCGCAAGAATCGCTTTGCGCAAATCCAGCTTCTCGCCCAGCCAGTTGGACAGCACGGTTGGAAATGTGCGCCAGCCGCCGGGCGCGACGGCGAGATATGTTTCCAGCAGTCGCGCAAATTTTAAAATTGGTTTGTCGTAAAAAACCACCGCGTCCAGTTGTGCCGGCGTGAGGTTCGCGTGCCGGAGGCAAAATTGTGCGGCGTGGCGCGGGAAGTCTGAATCATTCTTTTTGCGCGTGAACCGTTCTTCTTGCGCGGCGGAAATGATTTTTCCGTCCACCACCAGCGCGGCGGCGGCATCGTGGTAATACGCCGAGACGCCGAGGATGTTGTGCGGCGCGGCCATGAATCACAGGAACGGATAGAGCGCCCAAGCGATGCCGGAACTGGCTGTGAAGATGAGGATGGCCCCCAGCAGCAGCAGCACGACGACCAGCGGGATGAGCCACCATTTTTTCTCCTGGCGCGCAAACTTCATAAATTCTTTAAGCAATGACCACATGAGTGTTTTAATTTTGGGGTGTTGAATTGCTTACAGGTGAAATCATAGCGTGCTTTTTTAGTCATTAATCAATGTGGTTGCGACGCGGGGAGCCTTTGGCGTAGCGCTTGTGCATATTGAAGTGCCTTGGCATTTGCCGGATCTTGCTCAAGAACTTTTTCAAATTCCACAAGGGCTTCAGAATAATTTCCAGCATCCGCGAGTGAAATGCCGAGATTGAACCGTGCTTCGGTCATATTCGGCATGATTCGCACGGTCTCGCGAAATTCCCTGACCGCGTCGGCCGGCTTGCCATCACCTCCCAGTTCCGAGCCGTAAAAAAAATGCGCCTGTATTGAATCCGGCGACAATCGGATCGCTTGAGCATAACGCAGTTCTGCCTCGGCATGACGGCCCAGAGCGGAAAGGTTTTGGGCCGCTTCGAGATATAACGCCGCATCGAAACCGTTTAGTTTTAGCGCCTCATCAAAATTGGTCGCCGCCGCTTCGCGCCAGCCATGATTTTCACAAAATCGTGCCAACGTCGTTAATTCCGGAGCGCGGTCAATTCGATTTCGCAGGGCCTTCTGGTAACAATCTTCCGCCTCGGTTTTGTGGCCCATTTCTTCGAATATTTGGCCCAGACCAAGCCAGGCTGGCCCAAACCGCGGTTTGACGGCCAAGGCATGCCGGTATTCGCGAATCGCTTCCTCATGCTGTCCCAGGTCGTTCAGTGACTGTGCGAGGTTTTGTAGAGACCACACATCCTCGGGGTTCAACTGAAAGGCTCGACGGAAAGCCGCCGCCGCATCTTTATACTTTTTCTGTTTCGCCAGGATGACTCCCAGTTGCGACCAGTCACCTGCACTGTTGGGGAGCAGGTTAACTGCGTGTTGTGCATTGGTCATTGCCCCGGCCAAATTGCCGGATAATTGATCCAGCGCCGACATCTGTTCGCACAAAAAGGGATCATCCGGCATGGCTGACAAGGCTTTCTCGCATAAGTTTTGCGCTGCCTTGATGCCCATGGGTTGGGTTGCTGGCATTAATTTGTCCAGTGATGCTTCTAGGTTTTGTATTTGCGTATCATGATTGATTTGATGAGTGAAAGGGGGATTGCCCAAGCGGGAAAACATTTCAGACAAAGCCGCCTGCTTGTCCCAATCGGACCATGCCAATCGTCGCGCACAATCGGCTTCAGATGGCCAGGGTTGGCTGGCGGCAACGTGCGCCGTAATTTTCACCGGCAACAGCATCTCCAGTTTTGGAGCCAGCGTTCGGGCCAAAAGATAATTGCCATCGAATGTCAAGTGGACGTGTTCGTAGAACCAATCATCGCCGGGCAAACCTACCGGGTTTTGTGCCGCAAAAGCAGTTTCTGCGTCCGCCAAGACCACTCGCTGATCGCTGAAAATTGAAACGGTCTGCCTGACTAAATCATTCAACTTGCTGTCACAGCGAAAACGCAGAGTGTCCTGATCGCGGGCGGCCACAAACTGTTTTTTTGCATCGTCGATTTTGCCGAGCGCCAGTGCACAACAGCCTTGGCGAAAATGCAAATCTGCAAACTGGTCATCAATCTGCGCCGCCTCGTGAAACCAGCCGACCGCCACCTCAGTTTTCGCCGCCGATTGTGCCGCAACGCCATTTTGATAGAGCAGCTCCCATTTGCTTTTATCCACTGTGGTTAATCCTTGACGATGCTCCGAGCCGAACGGGGCACAATCCTTCAAGTTTACCGCCACGGTGCTCACCACGATTCCGGCACCGCTCTTTCGTCCCGTCCTGATAATGTCCGCGAGGTTTCTCGAAAAGTGATCATAAACCGTCCCCATGCGTGGGTCATTGATGCGGACCTGCTGATTTAGAAACATTTCCATGCCTCCCCATTCGCTTTTATCCGGCGGTGGTTTCCAGATTTCCGAATGAAGGGTATCGACAAGTTGGCCAATGCGTGTGGTTTTCAAGGCCAGGTTGGCGCGAATCAGAGGAAGGGGTGGTGCCTGCTGGCCGAAGACTGTGCCGGCACCAAATGGTCCGACCACTTCATTGTTGCCCATGTAAATCACCCAAATATCGGCGTTCGCACTGCTGCAATCGCGGGCAATGGGGAGAATGACGTTGGAATTAATGGCGACGATGGCGGCATTCACGACCTCGAAATATGTGTCAGGATAACGCAATTCCAGCATGGCTTGTAACATTCGTGGCAATCCAAAACGAGGTTGCGGGTCTCCCAGCGCGGCTGATTCTCCAAAAACGATGATGCGAACGGTGTTGGAACTCTTGATTTCGGGAAGGCAGAACGGTTCGGGCATTCGGGCCATGGCCGCCCCGAAAAAGCGCCAGCCAAACTGGTTGTTCTGAACCAGAACTTTTTTCCCATCATGTTGTGACGGCAATAAGAATCCCGTGGGATAACCAAAATCAATAAGCCGCAAAACCAGTTCAAGCGTCCCAAGAAGAGCTAGTGGAACACCAATCGCAAACAGAAATCGGAAGCCCCACAATTTCCGCCGGTTCAAGCTCGATGAACCAAAATCCGGTCCAATTTTATGCAAATGTTTCCGGCCAGCAACGGGCTTCTTCCGGGGGGCTTTCATGCTTGATAGGATCTTTTAGCTGTAATTTGTTCCAAAGTAATTTCAACCGGCGTCTTGTTATTGAACAAATTTAGAAAAACATGTATCGGCTGTAACCATTCTTAAAAAGAAAGATTAAAACAGTTTTTTGAGTGAAAACATGGCAAATATAATAAACACAATTCTGCTGTGTTGTCTATGGTAAAACGTCAGATATGTAGAAATTGGGCCGCAAAGTTCACTCTGATAAAGAATCTCAAAATACTATCCGCTAAAACTCATAGATAAATGGGAAATATTGAGAGAGCATACATCTATGCAAGCCACTGGATTAACTGCGTAATTGCCATGCAAAAACGCCGAAATAAGTATTTCTATAGTGTTTATGAATTGAGC
>DMQW01000036.1:1906-10178 GCA_003455565.1 Limisphaerales bacterium | reverse complement strand
CGCGCCGGGCGCGTCGTTCGTGTGCAGCGTGGAAAAAACCAGGTGGCCGGTGAGCGACGCCTGCACCGCAATCTGCGCGGTTTCCGCGTCGCGGATTTCGCCGATGAGAATCACGTCCGGGTCGTGGCGCAAAATCGAGCGCAGCCCGCGCGCGAACGTGAGGCCGGACTTTTCGTTGACCTGAATCTGGTTGACGCCTTTGAGTTGATATTCAACCGGATCTTCCACCGTGATGATTTTGCGGACGGCGTCGTTGATTTCGTTCAGCGCGGTGTAGAGCGTCGAAGTTTTGCCGGAGCCGGTCGGGCCGGTGACTAAAATAATTCCGTGCGGCAAACCCAGGACGTGCTGGAAATGTTCCAGTTCGCGTTTGTTCATCCCGGTTTCGCCGAGGCCGCGCAGCGTGGAATTTTGCCGGAGCAGACGCATCACCACCGCTTCGCCATGCAACATCGGAATGACGGAAACGCGAATATCAACTTCAGCGGATTCGATGCGAACTTTGATGCGTCCGTCCTGCGGCAATCTTTTTTCCGCGATGTTGAGGTGGCTCAAAATTTTGATGCGCGAGACGATGGCCGGTTGAAATTGTTTCAATTGCGGCGGAACCGCAGTCTCCTGCAACTCGCCGTCAATGCGGTAGCGGATGCGAAATTCGTCCTCGAACGGTTCGAGATGGATGTCCGAGGCGCGCAGTTCAATCGCGTCTTTCAAAACTTGGTTGACGAAGCGGATGATGGACGCTTCGTCCCCCGCGCCGCTGTCGAGATTGGTGTCCTCGGCATTTTCATCAACGACCTGGATGGTTTTTTCCTCGTCGAGCGTGCCGATGGTGTCCGCGCCGACGCCGAGGCTCTTTTTCATTTCGCGCTGGATGGCCTCGCTCGAAGCCAGCACCGGTTTGAGATTCAAACCGGTCAATGTTTTCAGGGCATCGAGACCTTGCGTGGCGAAAAGGCGGCTGGTGGCGACTTCGACGGAACCGTTCACGCGCCGGACGGGAAGCAATTCTTCCTTCAGCAAAATGCGCGCGGGAAAAAGTGAAAGCAACTGACGGTCCGGCTCCACGTCTTCAAGCGTCGTGTAGTCCAGACCGTATTCCTGCGCGAGCCAGCGGAGAATTTCCTCCTCGCTCTGCGCGGGCAACTTCGCGAGCGCGCCCGCGTCCAGCGAAGACAGTTGCCGGGACGCGACCATGCGTTCCAGCAACTGCTTCGTTGAACTGTCTTGAACCGTTGAAGCGGCCATGAATCGTCAGCTTTCTGTTCGTGATTTTTTAGTTTACCAAGCCGAGCAGCACGGCTTCGGCTTCCTGCTTGCCCGGGGCGAGAACCGCTTTGAGAGCGGCCTGCGCGGCTTCAAGTTTGGCCTGCTTGGCTTTTTGCACGGTCTTGTATTTGGCGAGCAAGTCTTTGATCTGCGAGGAAGGCGCATTGTCATCAATCGCCTTCTGCAACGCATCAGCTTCCGGGTTGGCCTGGCCTCCGCCTTGACCGCCGCGATTGCGTCCGCCCATCATCCCACGCATGCCGCCGCCCATGCCGACTTCGAAACGTGCAGCCACGACCTTGGTGACCAGTGGTTCGACCGCCGCCCATTCAGTGTCGTTGGTGAATCCAAGGCGATCCCGCACACCGTCCACCATGCGTTGCTGCATCTGCGCGGGATCCCAATTGCCGCCGGGACCGCCACCATTACGATTGCGACCATTCTGGCCGCCATTATTGCCACCGTTGTTGTTATTCTGCGCCAAAAGGCTGGACGCGCTCAAAGCGAGCGTGGCCGCCACGGCGCACAGCGTGAATATGCGATTAAGTTTCATTGATTTTTTCTATTTATGGTTGTTGGTTTGTCTTGTGTCTTTGCAGACAGCACACGCGCGTCATCTGCCGGGTGCGACAAGAATCCATGCAAACAACGTGCCAACCCAAAAACGCATATTCGCCAATGAATCGTAAAATCCAACCGCGCAAACTCTGCGCGCCGGAGCGGCGGTGCGCAAACTTTGCGCGTTTTGCAATTTGTCATTTGCATTCGTCCGCGTTTGTTTCATCTTCACCGCCACGAAATTTCTATGGCTGAAAACGCGAAGCACAATTACGACGAGAGCAAAATCAAAACGCTTTCATCGCTCGAACACATCCGGCTGAGGACAGGCATGTATATCGGGCGCATCGGCAATGGCAACAATCCCGACGACGGCTGCTACATCATGCTCAAGGAGGTCGTGGACAATGCGGTGGACGAATTCATCATGGGCCACGGCAAGGAGGTTCAGATCAACATCGAGGAGAACCGCGTGGCCGTGCGCGATTTCGGGCGCGGCATTCCGCTCGGCAAGGTCGTGGACTGCGTTTCAAAAATAAATACCGGCGCGAAATATAATGACGACGTTTTTCAATTCAGCGTCGGCTTGAACGGCGTCGGCACGAAGGCGGTGAATGCGTTGTCGAAAAACTTTTTCGTGCGCAGCCATCGCGACGGCGAATTCGCCGAGGCGTCGTTCAAAGTCGGCAAGCTGAAAAAGGAAGATACCGGCAAAACGAAGGAGCCGGACGGCACGCTCATCGAGTTTGAGGGTGACCCGGAAATTTTCAAGGACAGCGAGTTTCGGCTAGAACATATCGAGCGGCGGCTGCGCCATTACAGCTACCTCAACACCGGACTGAAGCTGATTCTGAAAACGGCGGACGCGGCGGAGCCGAAAGTTTTCCAGTCGCGCCACGGGCTGATGGACTTGGTGATGGAGGACTTGGAAACGGACGGCGCGGAACCGTTTTATCCGCCGCTGCATTACGCCAGCAAGACGCTGGAATTTTGTTTCACGCACAGCAACAGCCGTTACGGCGAGACGTTTTTTTCGTTCGTCAACGGCCAGTTCACCGCCGACGGCGGCACGCATTTAAGCGCGTTCCGTGAAGGTTTGCTGAAAGCCGTCAACGAATACGGCAACGCCAAATACGAAGGCGACGACGTGCGCGAGGCGATGGTCGGGGCCGTCGCGATCCGGTTGAAAGACCCGGTGTTCGAGTCGCAGACGAAAAATAAACTGGGCAACACGGAAATCCGCACCGAACTCGTGAACAATGTGCGCGAGGAGTTGCTGCATTTCTTTAATCGCAACAAGGCCATCGCGGAAAAAATTCTGGCGAAGACCGAGGACACGCGGCAGTTGCGGAAGGAATTGCAGGATGTGAAAAAACTCGCGCGCGAACGTGCGAAGTCCATCACGATGCGGATTCCGCAATTGAAAGATTGCAAGAATCACCTCGATAAAAAACGCGAGAAGGGCAACGGCACGATGGTCTTCATCTGCGAAGGCCAGTCCGCGGCGGGTTCCATCACAAGTTGCCGCGACGTGAACAACCAGGCCGTGTTCGTCCTCAAAGGCAAGCCGCTCAACGTCTGGGATCTCAAGCGCGACATCATGTATAAAAACGACGAGATGTATCATCTGATGCAGGCGTTGAACGTCGAAGACAACCTCGACAGCCTGCGTTACGACAAGGTGATTCTCGCCACCGATGCCGATGTGGACGGCCTGCACATCCGCAATCTGATGGTCACTTATTTTTTCCGCTTCTTCGACCAGCTCGTTCACGACGGACATTTGTTTGTGCTGGAAACGCCGCTGTTCCGCGTGCGCAACAAGGAGAAGACCACTTACTGCTACAGCGAAACCGAGCGCGACGAGGCGGTGAAAAATCTTGGTGGCAAGCCGGAGATTACACGCTTCAAGGGTCTGGGTGAAATCAGCCCGAAGGAGTTCGCGCAGTTCATCGGCAAGGAAATGCGGGTGAACAAAGTTGAGCACGCGTCCAAGCCTGACGTGACTAACATCCTCAACTTTTACATGGGCAAGAACACACCGGAGCGCAAAGATTACATCATGGAAAATCTGGTGGTGCCGGTGGAGGATTAACGCGCCGAAATTTTTACTAGTCTACGCAAAGATAGAATAAGCAGGCACTGCGCCCGTTCGTTTTTGGCGCCAGCGTTTGAAATTCACAGCCGTCGGGTCGAGAAACACTGAACCATCTCGAAGTTTTGTGACACCCGCCAGGGTTGTGTTGTAAGTTTCCGTGCGTCGGCTGCCCGTGGCCGCGTTGACCTTGCTGCCAACATAAGTCCAATCCGCTTCGGATTGACTGTGTCCGTTCAACACGGCGAACATGAGATGGATGAAGCGGACATTTCCCGTTAGCGGTTCGATTTGAAAACACGCGATCAGATGCCAGCCAGAATGGCCGTTGTGGCTCTCGCCGCCCTTGCCAATTTGAATCGTGGATTTTATTTCCAAACCGGCAGGCTTGCCGCCTTTCTTCACTGCCGGATTGATGAGGTCAGGATAAGCTTGGTGGGAGTTGTGTTTGTAGGGTGAATGGTCATTCAACGCATCGCAAAAAACATTGGAGACGAGTCCGCTGAAATTGTTGCCCTGAATATATTCCGGCAGCGGCTTCGCTCCGCTGGCGAGCAAATTGGCGTTGATGCGAGCCACGATGCTTTGCGTGGCGTTCATTGCCGCCTCCAAATGGGAAGTCTTCATGCCCGGTGGCAGCGGAACTTGTGGACGAAAATAATCACGGTTGACCGTGATGCCGGATGTGGTTGATTCTGGGGCGAACGCGCCCGCGATAAATTGCGGCAACGGGCAGACCAGCGCGCGCGCCAGAGATTCGAGAATATCAATCGTGAAATTTTCACGGCCATTTTCCATGCCGGAAAGATGTTGGTAAGTTATGCCCGTCTTGGTTGCCAACTGCTCTTGTGTAAGCTGTTTTTGCTCGCGGAGTTTGCGAATAAAACGCCCGATGGTCACTTTGGTATCCATTTCGCCCATAGTTGATACACGTTTTGCACTTGATTGTCTTTCGCCTATAGTTGAAGCTGGTTGCGGATAAAAAATGTATCAGCTTCACCATGCGGATTGTTTTGGCTGGCTGCGCGCGTGCAAACCGCGTTCGCTTCATGCCGTCTGCACCGATCCGCCCTACGGCGTTTTGGAATTTACGGAGAAAGAAGTTGCCAAGCTTCGCGCCGGACATGGCGGCGTGTGGCGGCTGCCACCGACCATCGGCGGCAGCCCGCGCGACCCATTGCCCCGCTTTACTATTTTGACGGTCGCACAAAAAATGGAGCTTCGACGCTTCTTCCATGAGTGGGGCAAAACGCTTTGGCCTGCACTTGTGCCGGGTGCTCATGTGTGTGTGGCGGGGCATCCGATTTTACAACACCTTGTCCAAAGCGCGATGACCGAGGCAGGCTATGAAGTGCGGACGGCGATCATGCGGCAATACTACAGTTTTCGCGGCGGCGACCGGCCCAAAAACGCGGAGCGGGAATTCCCTGAAGTTTGCGTGACACCAAAAGGTGCTTACGAACCTTGGATGCTGTTCCGAAAACCCATTGAAGAAAAAACGGTGGCCGAAAATCTTCGTAAATGGAAAACCGGCGGACTGCGGCGGCTCTCGGTTGACAAGCCCTTGCCCGACTCGATTCCAAGTGGCCGCACGCCCGACCGCGAGGAAGCAATCTCTGATCACCCGTGCCTCAAGCCGCAACATTTCATGCGCGTCATCGTTCGTTCACTGCTGCCACTCGGCGAAGGCACAGTGTTCGATCCGTTCATGGGTTCTGGTTCGACCATCGCCGCCGCTCAAGCGATCGGCTACAATTCCGTTGGCGTTGAGTTAGACGATGAATATTTCAAGCTGGCCGAGCGTTCAATTCCACGACTCGCTGCGTTGTATCCCGATTTCACAGGTCAAGAACTTCAAATGAATGGCGACTATGATTCTATCGAGCGCGAGGAAAAACAACAGTTGGCAATGGTTCTTGCAGAAAAGAAAGTGATCTATCGAACCAAAGTTTCCACCAAAACGCGGCGGAACAATTCTCGCCTTTGAAATGGCGAATTAATTTTGCGCCCTTCGGTTGAAATCTTGCCGCGTCCGTTCACTTCTGGCTTAATGCGCGCCGCACATGAGTTCCGCCAAACAAAAAAAAGATTCCGCCCAGCCTGAATTGCCGATTGAAGGCAGCGAGCCGAAAGCTGTCGAAACCAAAAAGGCCGCCGCCAAAGACAACGGCGAAACCCACGTTCTCGCCGAGGCGATGGGAACGGTTGCGCACAAGCCGTTCGCGCCGGGCAAAATTGAGTTGGCGCTGCATCGCCGCGTCAATACTAGCTTTCTTGAGTATGCGAGCTATGTCATCCGCGACCGCGCGATTCCGCATCTGGCCGACGGTGTGAAGCCGGTGCAACGCCGGATTTTGTGGTCGCTGCATCAGAACGACGACGGCCGTTTCATCAAGGTTGCGAACGTCGTCGGCGACACGATGAAATATCATCCGCACGGCGACGCGTCCATCGGCGACGCGCTGGTGGTGCTGGCGAACAAGCGTTACCTCATCGAGGGTCAGGGAAATTTTGGCAACATCTACACTGGCGATCCCGCCGCCGCGCCGCGTTACATCGAATGCCGGCTGACCGAACTCGCGCGCACGGAAGTTTTCAACGACTCGATCACCGAGTTCGTGCCGAGCTACGACGGGCGCAACCAGGAGCCAGTGACGTTGCCGTGCAAACTGCCGCTTTCGCTCATGCTCGGCGCGGAAGGCATCGCGGTCGGTTTGAGCGCGCGGTTGTTGCCGCACAATTTCCCCGAACTGCTCGAAGCGCAGATCGCGATTTTGAAGAAGCAGCCGTTCAAATGTCTGCCGGATTTTCCGACCGGCGGTCTGATGGACGCGCGCGATTATCAGGACGGCAAAGGCTCGGTGAAAGTCCGCGCCAAGATCAAGACGAAGGACGAATCCACCGTCGTCATCAAGGAAATTCCGCCTTCGACCACGACGGAATCGCTCATCGCCTCGATTGAAGACGCGACGCGCAAAGGCAAGTTGAAGGTGAAATCCATCAACGATTTCACGTCCGAGGATGTGGAGATTGAAATCAAATGTCCGCAGGGTGTGGACGCGGAAAAACTGGTGGATGCGCTGTATGCGTTCACTGATTGCGAAGTGTCCATCACCAGCCGCATCATCGTCATCAAGAACAATCGTCCGGTGGAATTGACCGTCACCGAAGTGCTGCGCGAGAACACGGCGCAACTCGTCGAACTGCTCAAGCGCGAACTGGAGTTGAAGCAGAAACAGCTCGAAGACGAACTGCATTACCGCACGCTGGAACGTATCTTCATCGAGGAGCGCATCTACAAACTGATCGAAAAGTGCAAGACCTCCGAGGCGGTAACGGCCGCTGTTTACGAGGGTTTCAAGCCATTCAAGAAACAGCTTGTGCGCGACATCGCCGACCCGGACGTGGAAAAATTATTGCAGGTCCGCATCCGCCGCATTTCGCTTTTCGACATCAACAAGCATCGCGAGGAGATGGATCAGGTCAAAGCCGATCTGGCCGACACGCAGAAAAATTTGAAGAGCCTCACGAAATACGCCATCGGCCATCTTGAGGCGTTGCTCGAAAAATACGGTCCGCTCTATCCGCGCCTCACCACGAAATCCGCGCGGCATGAGGAAGTGGACGTGAAAGCCGTCGCGTTCAAGTCGTTCAAAGTTTCCTACGACCGCGAGAGCGGCTACGTCGGCTACAAAGTCAGCGGCGAGGAGTTCAAGCTGGAATGCACGAAGTTCGACAAGATTCTGCTCGTGTTCAAGGACGGCACTTACAAGGTCAGCGAACTGCCGGAAAAATTATTCGTCGGGCCGGAGTTGTTTTATTGCGGACTGCCGGATCGCGAAAAGATTTTTACATGCGCCTACACGGATCGCAACGCGAGTTATCTGAAACGGTTCACATTTGGCGGCACGATTTTGAACAAGGCTTATTCGTGCATCCCGGAAAAATCCCGCATTTTATTTTTCGCGCCGGAAACGCCGAAGCAGCTTTACGTCCGCTACAAACCCGCGCCGCACCAGAAAATTTCGCAGCAGACCTGCGACCCAAACGAGATTGAAGTGAAAAGCGCGAAGACGCGCGGACGGCAGATTTCGATCAAGGACATCTCATCCGTCACCGCCGAGCCGACGCGCGGCTGGGACGAAAAAGCGGCGACGACGAAAATTGTTTTTGCGTGAGCCAGTTTTGGACTGGGGAAACGCCGTGCGCAGATGAATTAACAGCATTGCGGCTTGACGTTTGCGCTGGCAGCGGATTTACTTCATTGTGTTAGGCGCAATTCATGTTCGAGCAATTCAAAAGCCTGTTTTCTAATGACATTGGAATAGATTTGGGGACGGCAAATTCCCT
>DMQW01000036.1:0-1901 GCA_003455565.1 Limisphaerales bacterium | reverse complement strand
GTGCTGGCCGTCGGTGAAGAAGCCAAACGGATGCTGGGCCGCACGCCCGGCAACATCGTGGCCATCCGCCCGATGAAAGACGGCGTGATCGCCGACTTCGAAATCACCGAGGCGATGCTGCGGCATTTCATCCAGAAAGTTCACCACCGGAAATTAATCGCGCCACGCGTCGTTGTGGCCGTGCCTTCGGGCATCACGGAAGTTGAGAAACGGGCAGTGAAAGATTCCGCCATCCACGCCGGCGCGCGCGAGGTGTATTTGATCGAACAACCGATGGCTTCGGCCATCGGCGTTGGCCTGCCGGTGCATGAACCGGCGGGCAACATGATCGTGGACATCGGCGGCGGGACTTGCGAAATCGCAATCATCTCCCTGGCCGGCATCGTCTTCTGCCGCAGCCTGCGGGTGGGCGGGGATGAAATGGACAACACGATCATCGCGCACATGAAGCGCGCCTATAACCTGATGATAGGTGAACGCACTGCGGAAGAAGTGAAGATACGCATTGGCTCCGCCTTTCCGTTGGAACAGGAATTAACCATGGATGTCAAAGGCCGCGACCTCGGTTCCGGCCTGCCCAAAACCTTGACCATCCGTTCCGAGGAAATTCGCGAGGCTTTGCAGGAACCGCTTTCGAGCATTCTCGAATCCATCCGGATCACGCTGGAACGTTGCCCGCCCGAACTTGCCTCCGATCTGGTGGATCGCGGCATGGTCATGGCTGGCGGCGGCTCGCTGATCCGGGGCATTGACCGTTTGGTGGCTGGTGAAACCGGCCTGCCCGTGCATCTCGCCGACGACCCGATGAGCGCCGTCGCCGAAGGCACCGGCCGCGTCTTGCAGGAAATTGAATTCCTCAAGCGCGTCGCAACCAACGCCAAGTATTGATTAATTAATCTTCCAGCCGCGTTCACCTGCACGTTCGTTGCAGGATGTTCAAACAAAAAAATTATCTGGCGCTCGGCGCGGTGGTGTTCGTGGCTGTGCTCGTTTTGAGCCTGCCCACGCGCGCAACCTCCCGCCTGAAGCTGGCCGTCGGCAGCTGGTTTCTCCCGCTGTTCGGCCTCGCCGGTGCCGCGCAGCAACTGCCTGCCGACCTTGCTGATTCCGTCCTGCCGCGCCGCGAACTGCTCAAGCAGATTGACAATCTCCGCCGCGAAAACCAGCAGTTCAAAACGCAGGCCGTCCAGACCGCCGCCATGGCGCGTGAAAACGACCAGCTCCGCGCGCTGTTCAACTGGCAGAAACAATCGCCGTGGAAACTCAAGCTCGCCAACGTCGTCATGCGCGATCCGGCAAATTGGTGGCATACCGCGCAGATTGATTTGGGAAGTCGCAATGGTTTGACCAACAATCTTGCAGTTTTGTCACCAGATGGATTTTTAGTCGGACGCATTTCATCCGTCGGCCTCACCCGCTCGCAAATCATTTTGATCGGCGACCCGAACTGCCACGTCTCCGCGCTGGTCGAAAATGCCGCGCATGACATCGGCGTGCTGACCGTCAGCGGTCCGCTCGACACTTCGCTGGTGCAACTGACGTATCTCGCCAGCGGCGCCAATTTGAAGTCCGGCCAGAACGTCGTCACCAGCGGCCTCGGCGGCGTTTTTCCGAAAGGCATTCCCAT
The DNA here is from genome assembly GCA_003455565.1 of Limisphaerales bacterium. Taxonomy (GTDB): domain Bacteria; phylum Verrucomicrobiota; class Verrucomicrobiia; order Limisphaerales; family UBA11358; genus UBA11358. The sequence goes on along the minus strand of DMQW01000036.1, from coordinate 274 downwards.
TGGCCAGATCGTGGACGCGCGCTCCGTCGAATACGGACTCTACACCGAGGCGCGCGTGAAACTGAATGCGGACCTCGGCTCGCTCGAACAAGTCTGGGTGCTGTTTCCATGAACATATTTCAAACCATTTTAATTCTGGCCTTCGCATTTCTCGCCGTGTTCGGCGAAGCGGTCTGTGATGCGCCGCGCCATCTGCTCGGCACGCAGATCAACCTGCTGCCCGCGCTGATGATTTTCGCCGCGCTCAACGCCGGCCTGCCCACGCTCGCGCTGC
>DMQW01000467.1 GCA_003455565.1 Limisphaerales bacterium | reverse complement strand
GCGCATTGCGGCGGCGGTGGACGCGAGCCTCGCCACCGTGAAGCTGGCCATCGCGGCCAAGGCTGATTTGCTCCTCGTCCATCACGGATTATTCTGGTCGCCCGCGCAGCCGTGGACGGGCAAAAAATATGAACTGCTTCAACTGCTCATCGAAAACAATCTCGCTGTTTATAGCTCGCACCTGCCGCTCGATGCGCATCCGAAACTCGGCAACAACGCGCAACTGTGCGCCGCGCTCGGCCTTAAAAATTTAAAACCATTTTTCGCGAGCCACGGCCAGACCATCGGCTTCAAGGCGCAGACAAAAATTTCCCGCACCGAACTGGCGAAACGATTGGAACGCGCGACCGGCGCGAAACCGCGAATCATTCCCGGCGGCAAAAGCATCTGCGAAACAATCGGCGTCGTCACCGGCGGCGCAGGCGGCGATTTGAAACTGGCTGCGAGCGAGGGCGTGGACACGTTCATCACCGGCGAAGGCCCGCACTGGACTTTTGCGCTGGCTGAAGAATTGGGACTGAATGTTTTTTACGGCGGCCATTACGCGACGGAAACGTTCGGCGTAAAGGCGCTGGCGGCGGAACTCGCCAAAAAATTCAAAGTGCCGTGGAAATTTCTGGATTATCCGACGGGATTGTAGGGGATAACGCCGGCAACTTCAGTTCCGTTTGGAGACTTTGCGAAACTTCATGATGGGGTGAAAGGAAATCCACCAGAGCCCCAGCGCGTTCAAAGCGCGGGTCAGGGGCGGACGTTCCAGCCGCCGCAACCACGGCCATGGCATCGGCAGGCAATAAGTTGTGCCAACGCTTTTCTCCAGTTCAAATCCGGCGGTGCGCAGAAATTTTTTGATGGTGAAGATGGTATAGATTTTGTCCACTGGCTGGAGTTTGATCCAGTTGGGCTTGTCCAGCTTCTCGGCCAGAATCCGCACGATGAGCCAGGGCAGGTGAAGATAGTTTGGAAAAGACAGATACAAGACCCCATCTTCTTTCAAGATAGAATTGATTTTACCGAGCACCGGCAACGGATCGGTCAGGTGTTCGATGGTTTCCATCAACAGGCAAAAGTCAAAATTTTCCGCCGGCAGATTCAATTGGTGGAGGTCGCCCACGCTGAGGTTCGCCTTGGGAATGTGCGCGCGGACGAAATCAATGGCCACCTGGCTTTGGTCAATGCCGTAGATATTTTCCTGCGGGAGCAGTTTGGTCTCCGCGATGTATTGCAGGACATGTCCCTGTCCGCAGCCAAGTTCGACTAGTTTGTGTTCTGGTTTAAGGGTGCCGGCCAGTTCCGGGAGCAGGAATTCGTTCCAAGGGCAGATGTCAGTGGCAATCCTTCGATAGTAGTCATCATACCACAATGCAGCCTTACTTTCATTGGTCATAGGTTATATGGTTTTCGCGCAAACCTGCCGGGTTAAATCAACCGGGTCAGCAGAGGTCATGAATTTTGCAGGGCGCACGCAGGTCATTTTGTTTCAATGAAAGTCATTGTCAACGGTTTTAAGGGCTGTGGTTTTGCCCCGTGCGACCAACCCGGGAATGGTTTCATTGCCAGCAGATGAGCAAACCAAGATCGTCACAAATGGCGGTGTTCTCATCTGCTTCCATGATGGTTACGCGACCGTTCGGCAACACATGCTTCAAACAAAGCCAGCAGCTCCGCATAGATTTTTTGCCGGTCAATTTTCTTCCGAAGGTAGTTTGCAGCTTCGGGCGGCAGTTGGTTGCCTTGAAGGAAAAAAACCACTTTTTCCGCAAACTCGTCCAGGTTTTGCACCACAAATCCGTTGACGCCGTTCTCAATCATGTCCTGGCAGCCGGGAATGTCGTAGGCGATGACGGGCAGGCCGATCGCCTGCGACTCCAGCACGTTATACGGGTAGCTTTCCCATTTGGCGGTGGTAACAAAGAGATCGGCCTGACGGAAGGCCGCCGCCATCTGCTGGTTTGGCACATGGCCCCACCAGACGACATTGGGCCAGCGCGCCTGGCAGGCCTGCACGAGCGGGCGCAATTCGCCGTCGCCGCAGATGTTCCAAACCACGCGTCCGGCGTGTTTCTGGTTGACCCGGTCCACCAGCCGGATCAAGTCACGCACACCTTTCTGCTCCACCAGCCGGCCCACCCAGATGAGGTTGAATTTTTGCCGGTCAAACTGTCCCGGAAAGGGATACTTGTCCGCATTGGCCGCGAAAGCGTCGAAATCAAAAGGGTAGTAAATCTTGGCGATTTTCTTTTTTGGGAACTGGCGGGTCAGAAAGTCCAGGGTGTAATTGTTGATCACATGGCAGCCGACGACACCGCTGGCAAGCCAGTTGTAAAACGGCGAGGTGAACAGCGCGTTGTGGAGCCGGGCGTGGACGGTTTCCGCCACCGGATAGACGTGCGGGATGTGGCAGCCGAACACGATGGGCGGCAGCCGCCGGTAGCCCATGACAAACTTGAAAAAAAACGGCTCGGTGATGTCGTTGCGGGAATAGATGAGGTCGTAGTCCTGAAAGCGCGCGGCGAGCTGCTTGAACGACGCGGATTTGATGTAATTGGCCTTGCCCAGATTGGCGCGGATGGTTTCGACTGGTTCGCGGTAGAGCAGTTTGGGGTCGAATTTTTTGAGGAAATAGGCGTTGTGCAGCCGGTTGTATTTCAGGTTGAACGCGTCGTCCATGGTGAGGACATCCACATGAACGCCGCTGATTTCGGACAGGTCGCGGGCGGTTTCGATGAAATATTTTTCCAGCCCGGCGCCGATTTCGAGCAGGGTCGCCGCGTAATAAGCGATTCGCATATGTTAAAAAGCAGAGGTTTTCGGCCGCGAACGGCCGGTCATTTGCCGGGCGAAGTTCTCAAGCCGAACCGTCCCAGCAGTCCCAGCAAGCCAAGGCCGGTGAGGATGGCCGCCAGCGTGACGTAAAGCGGTTTGTTCGGCAGGCTGAATTTAAATTCCACCGTGTGCGGGCCGGCTGGCACATAAACCCCGCGCATGATGAAGTTGCAGCGCAGCAGTTCCGCCGGTTGGCCATCTACGGTTACGCGCCAGCTGGGGTCGTATTTGTCGTTAAGCAGCAGCACGGACGGGGCGACGGTGTTGGCGGTGAAGACCAGATGCTTCGGGGTGTAGCTCTTGAATTCGACGGTGCCGGAATTTTCATTCGTCGCCCCGGCGGGCAGATTTTTTTGCGGCGTGGAGATCAAAACGGTTTTCGCCGGGTCAAAGTTCAAGTCGGCGAGGTTTTTCAAAACGGCCTGGTCGTTCGTGTTGACTTGCCAGTTGGAATAAAGTTTCACGCGGGGCAGGGCACCGGTGAATTCAAAGAGTGCCAGGTCGCCGTCGCTGGCGGGCATGGCCGTGAGTTCCTCCAGCCCCATTGGCTGTGTGATGCCAGGTTTGGCCACGACGTCAAACCGTTGTGCGATCCGGAAACGGTGCTGCGCAGGGTCGAGCTGCTGGTTCATCACGTTGAGAAAACCTGCCGCGCCCAGCAGATAACGCGTGTTGGAAAGCTCCCAGCGGCGGGCGATCAGCGGGGTATCAGCTTGCGTGCGCGGCGAGAGGGCTTCGAGATAGGCTTTCAAATCCTCCGGTGTGCGTGGCATCTGGATGATGTCGAGGCACTGGATATTGTAATACGGAAAATGATGCTGCATCCATTCGATACTGTAAAGGCCGCTCCTCCCACCAAACGTATTGTCATAGGATCGCAATTGTTGCTGGGCTTCGAACGGCAGGATGGTGACGCGGTGTTCATAAGATTTGTCCCGCAGCAATTCCTCGATGGGATTCAGCGAGCCGACTTCGTATTTTTGCTTGTAGTCCCAATGGATGACATAAGGCAGATCAGCACGCACCAAATCAAACACCAGAAAAGCGCCGAGCAGCACCGCGCCCAGCCGCGCGCGCGAACCGGCAAAATAACCGGCCATGACCAGCGTGAGCAGCGTGATGGCGACCGCGAAAAGCAGGATGAACCAGCCGGCCTGCCCGATGCTGAACGCGGCAATTTCCTTTGGATCGCCTGGGGCTTGAACCATTTGTAGGTAACGGACGAGGCTCGGTTTTTGGGCGGAGTAAATCAGCCAGCCCAGGACGCTGGCTCCGAAAATTCCGGCGCAGGCGAAAGTCCATTTCCGGTCAAAGTCACCGGCCTTTGCCCACCAGCTCTTCAATTGCGTCATAAGCCCGAAGGATTTTGCCGCCGCGCCGTTGAGCTGGCGGCCACCCAACGCGTGGACGCCGTAGCCGAACAAAATCACCAGTGCCCAGGATAAAAAGATGACGAACTTCGCCGGGTTGCGGATGGTGGAGAAATACGGCAGCTTGTAGAGCAGCGCATAAAATGGCGCGAACCGTCCCCACGCGAACAGCAGCGACACAAACAGCACCGCCGCCCAGAACCAGATGATCTTTTTCTGGCCGGGGGCAAACAGTGAGTTTTTCCGGCGAAATGATTGGGCGACGGCCCACGCTGCGATGAGCATCACGAGGATGCCGCAGTAATTTGCTCCGCCGGTCTGGCGCATATAGTTCGATGGGGGATTGCCAGTTCCGCCGCTGTCAAAGAACCGGTCAATCGCCGGGTCGCGTCCCATGCCGCCCCAATAGACACCGCCACGATAGGCGTCTTGGAACTGCGGCATCATGTCCCTCGGCGTATCCATCTTGTAGCCGAACAGACCGGGCACGATGAGGTTGAGCGTTTCCTTTTTTGGCAGGCTCCATTGCGTGGCAAAGTCCCAGTGCTGGGCTTTGGTCTCTGCGTCCTGCGCGGTTCCGGCGACGCCTGTGATGGAAGTGCCAACCAGTGAAAGGATGGTCTGAAAGGCGATGAACCCGGCGAACATAGCCACGATGGCCACGCGGCTGACACCACGAACGGCATTTTTCCAAACCGACCCGTCCTCGTCCGCAAAGGATTTGAAAAACACAAACGCGGCGATGAACAAACTGAACAACGCGCCGACGTCCGCCGCTTCCATGACGTTGACGCCCACGCACAGGCCGGCCAGCGCCAGCCGTGTCCAGCGGACGAACCACGGCGTTTCCGGTGTGTTGGCCACCGTGAGCGCGAGTGCAAGGAACCCCATGCCCAAGGCGATTTCAACCGCCGCGACGCCCCAGCAGGCACCGGCGAAATAAGTGGAATTGAGCATGGCCGCTAGTGCGCCGAGCATGGCCGCCAGCGGGGTGAGTTTCAGCGTGCGGAAGAATGTCCACGCGGCGAGGCCGAGGATGAACAAGGCAACCGGCGCCAGAAATTTTGCGTAGCCCACCGGCCCCAGCAGCCATTTCAACACCGCCGTAATGCTGGGCGCAAACGCACCGGCGCTGAAACCAATGTCGTTCAAGTCAACCCACATGCCGGTCATGGCGGCGGGCAATTTCACCCAGTCCGCGTTTTGCTGGCCGAGCGGGCCGTCGTTGGAAAAATGAACAAAATCAGCGGCAAAGCTGCGCCAGAAAAGGACTGTTAAAACAGTGGCGAGCAGCACCGGCCCCCACAGCCATTGGGTTTTTGACCCAGAAATATTTTTTGAATTTTTCATGATTTTTGCCGGTCATCCGCCGTTAAAGGCACAAACGTCAAACAATAATCTTGATTGCGTTTCGTATGAGTGTCAAGACAGCCGCGCGCAGCAGGTGTTCGAAAAAAATGTCGCCCCGTGTCTCCGTCTTGAATAGATTGTTCACATGAGTTCACAAGTTTTGGTCACCGGCGTGGCGGGTTTTATCGGCTCACACGTTGCTGATCATCTATTGAAACAGGGGCATTGCGTGATAGGGCTGGACGATTTAAGCGGCGGCTTTCTCGACCATGTGCCGGCGGGTGTCAAATTTATTGAAGGCTCGATTACCGATGTCGCGTTGGTTAAAAAGATTTTTGCGGAACACAAGTTCGACCATGTCTTTCAACTCGCCGCGTATGCCGCCGAGGGCTTAAGCCATTTTATCA
>DMQW01000270.1 GCA_003455565.1 Limisphaerales bacterium | reverse complement strand
ATTCCGGCGACGAACCAGATTGTGCAGGAATTCGCCGACCTCCTCGCCGTCATCGCCGCCGCCGCTGCGGACAACCAGATCACGTCCGCCGAGTCCAAACAAATCCGCGCCCGCTGGGAGGAATTGAAAACCGTCACGGAAGGTTTTGTGGCGTGCTGCGAGGAAGGAAATTTTGGGCCGCTAAAAAATGGAGCCGCCAAACGCGACGCGGCAAAATAAAATATCCGGCAGCAAAAAGTTTTTAGAATGAAATTTTGTCCGTTCTATCAATTCATCTAGCGTTCCTTGTCTGTCCGTCGCTGCGCGCGTTCACGCGCTTTGCGCAACGCGTCAATCGCAGATTCCGTGCTGACCGGTTTTTCCGGCGCGGGTTTTATTTCGGTGGATGCGGCTGAAACTGGCGCGGGAGTTTTTGATCTAGCAACAGCAGGCGCAGTTGCTGTTCGAGACGGTTTGCGAATGAGCCATGGGAAAACTGGTTTTCGCGCTGGCATTGCTTCTGGAGCTTCGGCTTCCTCATTTTCAACCTTGGCAACGGCAGCTTTGCGTCCGAACGAACGCGAAACCCAGCCGGTGCGCCGCTCCAGAATTTCCAGCAGGAATAAAATCGTGCCGAGAACGGGCAGCCACGGCGCAAGTTCGACATAGCGCGACTTGATCGGAAGCTCGCTCCAGATTTTTGGAATCTCAATCCTTTCGCGTCCGCTGGTCGTCGTGGCGATCTGCGCGAGCGTCGCCGCGCCGCGTCCCGGCTGGTCGGGCGCAAACTCGGGCGAATACGGCAGGCACGCCGCCGGCAGCGTCACCGGCTGCTGCCCCGCAATCTCCACCGTGTTCAACACCGTTTCGCGTCCGGCAATCGGAATCGCCGCTTCGAGCAGATCAGCGTTTTTCCATTGCAACGACACGGTTTCTTTCGCGGGCGCAGCCCCGGGAAGTCCGTGTAAAATCCGCACGCGCGGCAAATTTGAGAACGGCTCGGCCTTGCGTTCGGGATCAAGATGCAATTGCACGAAGCACACGCCGTCGCGGATTTCCTGCGTCAGCAACATTTCATCCGGCAGCGGCTGGTGTTTGCCTTCGACCCAGCGCGCGAGCGTCGCATAAAATTCCCCGGCCTGGTTCCATTTCGCAAAATCGCCGCTGAATTTTCCGTCCGCCTCGCCGAGATAACACAGCACGCGGCCATTACCTGCGTTCCACGACGCGACGACCGGCGCTTTGTATTCGTCGCTGGTGATGGCGGCGAGATTCGCCTGCGGCCGGATGTAACAAAGATTGTAACCGCCGAGCGGCGGCGGCGCGGAAACCGGTGACGCGCCGAGAATTGAATAGCCGGCGGTGATCTCAAACGGCGCCGGCTGGTCAATGAACGTGCTGCGCGCGATGGTGAACGTGTCCTGCGCGAAGATGCGCGGAATCTCGTCCGGATTGTCGCTGAAATAACATTCGCCGCCGCCGCGCCGCGCGATGTCCTTGAGCAGGTTCGCATCCACGTCGTGATCGGTGCCGAGGCCGATGACGCTAATGGTCACGTCGGCTTCGCGCAGTTTGTCCACAATTTCCTCGTAGTGCATGGACTGCTCCGAGTCCGCCGCGTCCGCAAAAAGAACGATGTGCTTCGTCTGCGCCTTGGCGGATTGGATCATCCGCGCCGATGCGACGAGCGCCTCGTAAATATAAATGCCGCCACCCTGCGAACCGATCGCAAGGATTTGACTGCGATACGACTGGTTTTTTTCCACTGTGTCCAGCGGCACGATTTCGTGCGGCGTCGTGTCCACGGCGAACACTCCGATTTCGTCCATCGGCGACAGCAAATCCAGCACCTGCACCGTGCCGAGGTCGGCCAGATCCATCTTGATGCGCCCACCGCCTGCAGGCATGGACATGCTGCCCGAACGGTCGAGCGCAACCACCACCGCCACGCTCAACTTGCGATGTTCACGACGCATTTCCATCGAGACCGGCATGACGCGCTCCAGCGGCGATTTGAAATAACCGCCCGGTCCGTAGGATTTTTGTCCGCCCGTCATCGCCAGCCCGCTGCCGGTTTCCTCCACCCACGACGCCAGCGTTTCCATGCCGCTCATGCCGATCTGTCCCGCCGGAACATTTTCAATCAGCACGGCGGAAAATTGTGAAAGTTCCTCCAGCGACCATTTGCATTGCGCCGGAGTTTTGCCGACGACTTCAATCGCACCACCGCGCAACAATTTCACCAGCCCGGAATTTTCTCCCCCTGATGAAACCACCAGAAGCGGCCGCGAACCTTCCACGCCGACGAGCGCGCGGGCGGAATTATTTTCGGGAATCGAATCATCTTTCGCGCCTTGAATTGTAACCGTGTATTCATTCACGCCCGCCGTCATTGCGCGGTCACGAAACATCAGGCGTGTGCGACCGGCGGAAATTTGTTTGCTGCCGGACGAGATGATTTCATCACCGCGACGGAGTTGATACTGAATCTCCTGTTCCGTTGGCGATTGCACCCACGCGCTCAAGACAAACGCCTGGCCGGGCTGAACCGATTGCGGCGTGAGAAAACTTTGGATGGCCACATCGCCGACCTGCGGGCGCGCGAGCAGACGATAATCCACCGACACGCCGCGACCGGCGGCACGCGCGGCGGCGGCGGCCGGGTCTTTGCCTGTCCACTTGCCGTCGGATAAAACGAGCACACGTCCGCCGCCGTCCGGTGGAATGACCGAGAGAGCGGATTCAATCGCGTCGTTCAAGCTGGAATGATCTGCGCCGACCTGCGCCGCGAATCCGCCGAACTCCCCGCGCTGCGGCGATTGCTCGACGACCGCCGCGCGCCCAAACGCAACCACGCCAAGCTGGTCACGCGGTCCCATGGATTTGTGGAGCAGGCCGATGATTTCCTTTTCCGACGCGGCGGAATTGCCCGGCATGGATTCGCTGCGGTCGGCAACAACAATCACCGTTCCCGCACGGTCGGGTAATTTGATCGCGAGCTGTGCCAGCGCTAGAACAACGAAAAGAAAAATCACGGCGCGCAAAATCTTCAGCCCGCGAGCCGGCAGCGGCCACGCAAACCACGCCGTCGCCAGTGGAATCAGCAACAAGAGCCAGACGGGTTGGAACAGAGTCAGCATGATTTTCAAGAAACATCCAACATCCAACACCCAACATCGAACATCCAATTGTCTGCGTTCGTCCAATTGCCGGTCATTGGATGTTGGGTGTTCGATGTTCGATGTTGGATGTTTTCCAATTTCATTTTGTTCCTTTCCCGGCGGCGACCAGATACAAATGCGCCGTCAGCAATGCCAGCGCGAGCAGGCCAAAAATCCACACCACGGAAGTGTCTTCCAGTCGTCGCTCGGTATCGTCGCCCCATCTGCCCCACTGACTGCTGATGCAGGCCGACAAATCGGATTCATCGGCGGCAATCGCGTTCACGGAAAAATTGTTTGTGCTTGCGCCCATCGCGACGGAATAAATTCCTGGCAACGGCGTTTCCAGCGCGAGTTCGCCGCCGGTTTTCGGAAACGATTTTTTCACGCCGTCGGGCTGCGTGACGGTCACAGATTCGCCGGTCGTTTTCAGATTCACTTCCGCGCCGAGCCGCGCGTTGCTTTCCTTGAGACCGGGCATTTCGGAAATCCGCCACGACAAAATGTTCCAAAAAAGAATCGGCCAGTCGGGCGTGTTTTGCAGCGTGGAAAGTTCGGGATTCAAATTCAAAACAAGATGACGACGGCCAATTGCATCCTCGCGCGCGGAAAGCAACGGCGTGTTTCCGGCGAGAATCACCGGCACGTCACCGGGCGAATTCGTGAGCGCCGCCGCTGCCCAGATGACGCCTTCAAGCGCGATGCCAGCGGCGAGCGGATGCGAATTGTCCACGATGAACGGGCCGGTGTAAGCGTTCGTGGCCGCAAATTTTGACCAAACCAAACTCCATGCGTTGCTGCCGACCGACGAATCGGTTTCGTGGATGACGAGTTCTGGATTTTCGGAAATCGCGGCACGCAAACCGGTCGCGTCGAGCGTGCGGTTCACAAGCGCGGACAAATTTTCATTCGTCAACGCGACTTGAACACGAACGCGTTTGCGAATTGGCGGCAGCAGTTGAACTTCGTTGTCTTCAGCGAGCGAATCAGCTTCAAGTGTCGCGTGCAACGCTGGCGCGGCAGATGGAATATTAAAAACGAGCCGCTGGCTTTCGTATGCGCCGAGCAGAATCGCCGAACCTTGCGGCGCATTTGAACCCGTTTGCACGAGCAATTTGGTGGAGCGCGCGCCGCTGGAAAAATTAGCGACTTCAAGCAGGCAGCGATCCTGCTCGCCAAACGCCGTGCGCGAGGCGTTGACGATGGCAAAATTCTCCAGCGGCCAACCGAACGCGTGCCATTCGAGACGTTGGTTGGAAATTTTTTCTTCGGCGGGCTTGTGGTCGGTCAAAACAAGAATGTTCGCCTGTTGTTTGCCGAGTTCGGCGGCAAGTGTGATGGCGGAATCAATCGCCGCGTCCGGCGACCAGCATTTCCATTGCGACAACAGTTCGTCCACTTCGCGCCAGCTTTTCGGGGTCGAGCCGAGTGAACGCGGTTCAGTTCCGGCGAGAATCAAACGCGTGGACGGTGGCGGCTGGTGGCGGAAAAGTTTTTCCAGAAATTCCTTGGACTGTGTTTGCGCCGAGACGCCATCGCGAGCAGCCCGCATGGAAAAAGAATCATCCAAAACAACGATAAGCGGACGCGTGGATTGCGGCAGTTTCCAATGCGGCCCGGTGGCGGCGGCGACCAGCAGGAGCAGCGCGAGCAGTTCGAGAAAGAAAAGCAGCGGCAGTTGCAGGCGATGAACTTTTGCGCCGCCGGATTTGGATTGGACGTGAAAGTGCCACAGCAGAAGGCTGGAAACCTGGCGGCGGCGAAAACGATTCCGCAAAATATAAATCGCCGCGAGCGCCGGCACGGTGGCCAGCGCGATCAAGACGAGCGGATAAGTGAGGAACGGAATCATGTGAACGAAGTGGGAAAACATCGAACAACCAACAACCAACAACCAACGCCCAATGGACGAGCTTCGCGCGCGATCACCTCATTGGATGTTCGACGTTGGATGTTGGATGTTGGTTGTTTTATTTTCACGCCGGAACAAGCAGTTGCATGGACTCCAACTCACTCAAACTGTTTTCCAAATCCTCGGCGATGAGCGTGGTCATGTGCGCGCCGCACTGGCGGCAGGCGTCGGACCAGGACTGCTGCAACTGCGCAAGGTTTTCGGTGTATTGTTTAGCGATGCTGGAATCAATATAGATTTCGCTCTCGTCGCCGGTCTCGCTGTCAACGACGCGCAGGTTGCCGTGTTCGGGCGGAGTCGCGTCATCGCGTGCAAGCAGTTGAATGACAAACAACGCCGCCGCGCCATCGCGCAAACGCCGCAAAATTTGCAACGGTTCGCCTGGCCAAAGCAGATCGCTGACGAGAACGCGCACGCCGAGCCGGCGAAATTTTGGCGGCAGGATTTCAAACGATTGTTCGGGCGTGCGTTTGCTGTCCAATTCCAGTTTATCCCACGCAGACGGCGTGAGCGTGTCGTTGGGCAGGCGTTGAAACCCTTCGCCGGATAGCCAGACGGCTTGGGTGCATTGCGCGTTGGCGGCGGAAGTTGCGAGCAGCGCGGCGAGTTGCGCGACGGCATTGGCTTTTGCCGTGTCCGTCAGATTCATGGAGCGCGAACCGTCGAGAATCAAATCTAAGTGCGGTGTGACTTCTTCGCGGAACAATTTCACGGTGAGCCGGTCGGTGCGCGCGTAGATGCCCCAGTCAATAAAGCGCAGGTCGTCGCCGGGCTGGTATTCACGATAGTCCTGAAAATCAATCGAGCTGCCCGCGAGCCGTCCCGAACGCGAGCCGGTCCAGCCGCTCGCGGCGACCTGCGGAATCTGGAGCGCGTAACGAAGGCCGAGTTTTTCGCCGTCGCGGAGGGCTTGTCGGATGGCGGGTTCCATGCGGGAAATTTTTAACAACCAACAACCAACATCCAACCTCCAACGCCCAATGGTCGGACTTCGCGCGCGGACGCCTCATTGGATGTTCGGCGTTGGATGTTGGTTGTTGGTTGTTTCTTCATTCAAGCTGCCGGTGAAATTTCATTGATGACCGGCGGCGACTGGGTTCGATTGAGCGGCTGAAAATTTTTCACCTGCCGCACAAACCATTTCGCATTGATCAGAATCATCAACAAGAGCCAGCCAAAGGCGAAATACAAGTGGTAAAGCCGCTGGTCGTCGTCGCGGAGGGAAAAGACGTTGAAAACATTGCCGAGTTGCAGTCCCTCGACGGATTTCCACGAAAGCTGGTTGAGGAAAAATAGCACGATGCTCGGCACGATGGCCCATGCGCCCGCCAGCAGAACCGCGATCACCCCGGCAAGTTTCGGCGGACGTTTGGATAAAAATTTGCGGTGAATGAACAGCGCCGTCAGCGCGTAGGCGAACGCGTAGGCCGTCGTGGTGACGAACCAGTTGCTGGCGCTGGAATCAATCATGCTTTTGGGGAACGCCAGCAGGATTTGCCAGGTCAGAAAAAATGTCGCGACCAGAATCGTTGCCACCCAGACAAGACCGCCCGCTGCGCCGTTGAATAAGACGAAGGCCAGCGCGCGTTTCAGTCCTGATTTTGGGATGGTGCGCCGCACGCGCAGACTGATCTGGTCGGAATTGCTGACGGTCACGAGCAGCGCGAACATCATCAGCGCGAAAGTCGGATATGTCCACGCAAGCATCCACGGCGCCATCCCAGTCTGCACAACCCAACTGAAACTCAACAATCCGCCGAGCAGCCAGATGGCGGTGAGGTAAATGCGCACCGGCAGTGCGCGGTTTGCCGACGGCGGTGAAATCAACGCGACCGACAGGACAAAAAACAAGCCTGTGATCGCCATGCCGATGCCAACAAAAGTCAAAGTGCCGACCCAAAAATTACGTCCAGACATCATCGCGCCGACACCAGAACTCATCAGTTGAAAAGAAACACGCACCAGTGGCACGAGGAGGGCGAATGATTGGAATAACCCATAAATCACGAGCAGGATTTTGAACGGACGGCTCATCGGCAGACACGCGAAGAAAATGGCGATCATGTTCGCCGCGCATACGACCAGAAAAAGATAAAACAAGATGAAGAACACGGTCGGCAGATCCACGCCGCGCAGCAGGTTCGTGAACGCCATGAACGGCATGCACGCGCTGAAGAACAGCAGCGCCATGTAGGCGCCGCAAAGAAATTTCCCACGGATGATGCACGCGGGCGACAGCGTGCTGACGTAAAGCAGGTCGGGATTGTTTTCCTGCCGTTCCGCCGCGACGCGGACGCCAACGTAAAGCGGGATGAAGAAAACACTCGCGCCAGCGAGGATGACCATGAACGCCGAGAACATCGCGCCGCCGAGCTGCAGGTTGGCTTCGACTTGAAAACTTTGCGTGACGAGGAACGTGAGCGAAGTGATGAACAGCACGGTCAGGAACAGCAGCAACATGCCGGTGACCGCCCAACTGCGCACGGCCTGCCGCAGTTCCTTGATGACGATGGGATTCAACTCCCATTCGCGCCAGTTGGTGAAATGGGTTTTTAATTTTGAAAAAGTCGCGGTCATGGCAATTGAAAATGAATTGAACATTGAACATTGAACATCGAACATCCAACGCTCGACATCCAATGCCCTGATGACGCCCGACGCATCTTCATTGGGTGTTGGAGGTTCGATGTTGGATGTTGGATGTTTCCAAAAATTCATTGCACGCCTCCTTTCGTGACGTTCATAAAGATGTCTTCCAGATTCGTCTTGGTCTGACGGAATTCGATGACCTTGAATTTTTTGGAAATCAATCCGCCGAGAATGTCGCACGCGGCGGATTCATCGCCGCTCAATTCAAAATGGATTTCGTTCGCCACGTCGCGCGCGTTCTCGACGTGCGGTGTCTGCAACAATTCCTTGAGCAACTGTGGATTCTGATGGTGATGACCGTCGAGCAAGCGCACGGCGACCGTGCGGCGCGGCGCGCTTTTCTTGAGAACATCGTCAATCGTGCCGGTCTCCAGAATTTTTCCGCGCTCGATGATGACCACGCCGTTGCAGATTTCCGTCAGCTCGGTGAGGATGTGCGAACTGATGAGAATCGCCTTCTTGCGCTCGGCCAAAAGCATGAGAAGTTCGCGCAATTCAACCCGGGCGCGCGGGTCGAGGCCGGCGGCCGGTTCATCGAGAACCAGAACGTCCGGGTCATAAACCAGCGCGCGACCAAGGCTGACGCGCTGCTTCATTCCCTTCGAGAGCGCCTTGAGATGTTTCTCGCGGATGCCGATCACGTTCGTGAATTCCTCAATCGCCTCGACGGCTTGCGTGCGTTTTTTTCCGCGCAATCCGTAGGCTCGCGCGTAAAAATCCAGATACTCGTGGACGGTGATGTCCGCGTGCGCAGGCAAAGTGTCCGGCACATAACCGACCACGCGGCGTGCGAGTTCCGGTTCTTCACAGATGGAAATGCCGTTGAGCATCACGTCGCCGGAAGTCGGTTCTTCAATCGTCGAGATGATCCGCATCGTCGTGGTTTTGCCCGCGCCGTTCGGCCCGACGAAACCGAAGACATGGCCGGAATCGAACGAGAACGAAATGTTGTCCACGGCCACCGTCTTGCCGAATTCCTTCCGCAAATTTTTGACTTGGACTTTCATGAAAATAAAATTCTTCTCCCTCGCCCCGCGACGCAGGAGCGGGGAGAGGGCCGGGGTGAAGGGCCACGTGAATGGAACAAAGCCCACCCCTCACCCTGACCCTCTCCCCTCCGAGGGGAGAGAGAAAAAACTTTGCGCTCGTAAATCATTTTACTCCTCCGCCGGTTTCTGCCGAATCAAGAATCCCAAAAACAATCGCCGAGGATTTTGTGCGCTTCGGGCTGGAGGCCGAACCGAGCGCGTTTTCGATGAACGGATTTCCATCCAGCACGGCGATGTAACTGTTTGGCGTCAGAAATTTGCCCGCGCCGCCGTCGAGCGGATCCGGGCGAGCGACATAAGTGATTTCGTGCCACAGCCCGTTCACGCCGGATCTTTCCGCCGGTTGCGACTGCGGCGACGGAATCAGCCCGGCTTTCTGACCGGCGGCAACACTGGTCGCGGCATAAACATTCATGTCCGCATCGGCGACCCAGAGCGATTTGATCGGCGCACCCAGACCATTGACGACTTGCAGCTTGCCATTTTCGTTGACGACCTGGATGCGTTCGCGGCGCGTCTCGGATTTTCGCAGGTGAAAATGCACCGGCACGCGCGCGGAAACCCAGCCGCGCGAAAAATGTTGCGACTGCGTCCAGTCCACTTCGCGCGACGTGCCGGAGCCGTAGCCGTGGGATACCAGCGACGTCGCCTCGGTTTCGTAATCGAAATGCAATCCGCCGCTCGGCGTCAGCGGACAATAAAACGCCGTCGCGCCGATGGTCGTCGCGTGGTGGCTGGCCTGGTCAATCACCGTCAATCCCGCGATGCGCGTGTCCGGCGTGATGCCTTCGCGCAGCAAACTGTAAGCGAACACGAGCAGCGTCGTGGCGAAGGAAATCGCGGGAATCGTCCACAGCATCCACGTCCGGCGCTTGCGACGGTTGAGGTAGATGATGTTGACCGGCCCGATGATGATGATGAACGCGAGCATGATGACGACGATGCCGCGCGTGGGAATTTTGATATTTTCGACGACGGGCATCGCAGCATTGGCGGCGCCGCTGTCAGCGGGCAAAGTCTGCCAGTAACGCGCCGCTTCACGCACCGCGTCGCGCAAAGTCTGGACGGATTTAGAATCAAGCACCGCCGGATTTTCCGAACTGAAGGCGAAACAGCGGCCGAAGCCCACGTTGTATTCCACTCCGTCGCGCAGATTTTTTTTCTGCGCCGGATGCCACACCGCCGGCAGATCGGTTTTGCCAGACAACACGACATTGCCGCCGGCCGACAAATAATCGCCGATGGCCGCGAGCACCGCCGGCGACATCGAACCCATTTCCGCCGCGTTGAGAACGACGGCGTCGAACGGCGAGTAGGCCAGCCAGTTTTCGCTCCATTCGGAAACCGGCGACTCGGCGCGCAAGCTCTCGATGGAGTCCGCATTCACGCGGCCCGGCGCGTAAGACCTGGCGGACGCGCTGTTGTCGCTACTGGCGCGGGCGTCGGAAGCCCACTGACTGCCGGACGGCCCGGAAATTTCCACGGCGTCAATGGCAACACTGGAAGGTGGAGTTTTTTCAAAATTCAAATGCAAAGTTTTCACTGGCTCGCTGGTCGCCAAAAATGACAACTCCGTTGTCCATCCGGGACCGCCCGAACCTCTCGAACCTGTCCTGCGTGATGACATCGGAACTTTCACAATGTTTGTTCCCGAAGTTCCAACCAGCGTGATGAAACCGGACGAGGTTGGCGATTGAGTGTTATAAATGGAAATTTTGTCCACGATTTGAGGCGTTGCGTAATCCAACTCCAGCCAGTTCGTTAACCCGTAGCGCCGCACGTCCGGCACCCACGCGTTTGCCTGCATCCCGTAACCTTTCGCATCCGGCGGGCCGACTACCATCGCCGCCGTGAACGCGCTGCGGTTCGCCTGAAACACGCGCTCCACTGCGTCAAAATCCAGGCTGCGGCTGATGAACACCGTCGCCGCCGCGCCGCCGCGTGAATTAAAATTGCAGTGGTTGTTCGGGTTCGGCGCGCGGACTTCGCCCTCGTGACGGCCATCCACCTCCACGCGGATGTTGCCGTCGCCATTTGCCGGCAGCGGCGGCTGGAAAAGCGACACGACCTCGCGTGCTTCCGGTCCCAGTTCCACCGAGCGCGCCAGCCGTCCAAGGCTGTTGCCATTGTTGTAAGCATTGTTCGGAAAAGCGAGCGTCACGACATGCGCCTTGCTGTGCGAATGGTTTTCCAGCGTCACGCGCATCTCGCCGTAGCCGTGAAACGTGTTGCCGGTGAACATCGCCGCCGCCGAAACGGAAATGTCGCCAAACTCCTCGGCGGCACGGGCGGGAAAGCACAACAGCAGGAAAAGTGAAAAGAAAAAACATCGAACATCCAACCTCGAACATCCAA
>DMQW01000145.1 GCA_003455565.1 Limisphaerales bacterium | reverse complement strand
TCCGTGCTGATTGACGGCGTGGAGCAGAAAACCAACCGGTTGAATTCCGCTTGGACGAGCGCGGTCACGCTGTCGCCGGACAACGAGCAACTGGACATTCATTTCACCAGCCTGAATTTTTCCGCGCCCAAGGGCGCGCAACTGGGCGTGCGGTTCAGATACCAGCTCGAAGGCCGCGACAAAAACTGGACGGACGCCGGCACCGAGCGCGTGGCGCATTTTAATAAATTGCCGCCGGGCAAATTTATTTTCCGCGTCATCGCCTGCAACGAGGACGGCGTCTGGAACGAAACCGGCGCGACGCTCGCCGTCACCGTCGAGCCGCCGTTCTGGCGCACGCCGTGGTTCATCGCCGCCACCATTTTATTTTTTCTCGGCGCGCTGGCGGGGACGATTTATTTGATCTCCACCGCGAAATTGAAACGCCAGTTGCGAGCGCTGCGGCAGAAAGAATTGCTCGAAAAAGAACGTTCCCGCATCGCGCGCGACTTGCACGACCAGCTTGGCGCGAATCTCACGCAGGTCGCGCTGCTCGGCGAACTGGCCGAGGCGGACAAGGATTTGCCCGGCGAAGTCGAGCTGCACGCGCAGCAGATTTCCCTGACCGCGCGCGATACGACGCGGTCGCTCGATGAAATTGTGTGGGCGTTGAACTCGTCCAACGACACGCTCGAAAGCCTCGCCAGCTACGCCTGCAAATATGCGCAGGATTATTTTGCGCTCGCCGGCGTGAGTTACCGCGCCGAACTGCCCACGCAACTGTCGCCCGCCGCGATTTTGCCCGAAGTGCGGCACAACGTTTTTCTCGCGTTCAAAGAGGCGGTGAATAATGTCGTCAAGCACGCGCACGCCACCGAGGCGCGGGTGAAGCTGCGGCTGGAGCCGGGGAAATTTATCTTGAGCGTCGAAGATAATGGCTGCGGCCCCGGCGACGTGGCGGAAAAGAAATTGCGGAACGGCCTGAAAAATATGCGGAAACGGCTCGCCGACGTGCGCGGCGAATTTGAGATTTCACCGGGCGTAAACGGCGGAACGGTCGTGCAACTAAAAGTTCCCATTGCAAAATCATAATCATAATCTTACTCCTAATCTTAATCGTGACGGCGAAGAATATGATTAAGATGAAGATTACGATTACGACAAAAACCTAATGCCCATTGCCATTTCCATCGTCGAGGACAACGACAAGTTGCGCGCCACGCTCGCGCGGGTGATTGACCGCGCGGACGGCTTCCATTGCGCCAGCGATTACGGCAACGCCGAGGACGCGCTCGCCGATCTGCCGAAAATTAAACCCGACGTGGTGCTGATGGACATCAATCTGCCCGGCATCAACGGCGTCGAATGCGTGCGGCAGTTGAAAAAACTGCTGCCGCAGATCCAGGTGATGATGCTCACCGTCTATGAGGACACGGAAAATATTTTCAACGCGCTTGCGGCGGGCGCGAACGGTTACATGCTCAAGCGCACGCCCGCGAAGGAATTGATCGAGGCCATCCGCGAAGTGCAGCGCGGCGGTTCGCCGATGACCACGCACATCGCGCGCAAGGTCGTCCAGTCCTTTCAAAAATCCGCCGGTGCGCAGCAGGTGGCGAATGAATTGTCCGAGCTTTCCGAGCGCGAACAGCAGGTGCTCGACCTGCTCGCGCAAGGTTTGATCTACAAGGAAATTGGCGAGAAACTCGGCATCAGCTACGAGACGGTGCATACTTATATCCGCCGGATTTACGAAAAACTTCAGGTGCGCACGCGGACGGAGGCGGTGGCGAAATTTCTGCGGAATTAATGTAGCAGCGGATGTGAGTCCGCTCATTATTCCGGCGGGAGAAGTTTGAGCCGGCTCACGTCAGGCGGTTGCGGAAATTTAGAAAACCGTCTTCATTTGGATCATTTTGCCGTTGTAACCACAACTGGTGACAAGCCAAGCCGGCGAAATCTGTTAATCTGATTTCGTTGTTGGACGCGAAAGCGCAGTTGACGGTGTGCAAAACTTAAACTGCGGTGAGCGTCAAAAGTTTTTGGAGCGCTTGTTCTTATTGAGGCCGGAGTAGTGTCCGGCCTCTTTTCTTTTCTAAAATCAACCTTTTCCGGCAGTTTCCTAATCTTAATCGTCATCTTAATCATAATCCCCGGCCAGAGGAGATTAAGATTAAGATGACGATTAAGATTAGAACGCCGACCAAATCTCCGTTGGCTTTTTGCGTTCCGCCTGTTAATTTTCGCGCCCATGTCCGACCCGGCCAGCGCAACGCCATCGCTTTCCAAGACGCAGGTTTTTCTGCGCCGCCTGGTTTCCACGGTGGTTCTCTGGACGGCCATCCTCGCGGCCATGTTCTCCGGCAACCGTTTCATTGCCGACGGCGTCTTTGTGCTGATCGTCGCATTTCTGGCGCTGGCGGGACTGGTGGAATTTTATGGTCTCGCGCAAAAACGCGGTCTGGCCTGCTTCAAAATTTCCGGCGTCATTGGTGGCGGGCTGCTGATGGTCGGAACGTTTTTGCATGTCACCGGCCACCTCGGCACGGCCAACGGTTCGCCCGCGCGGGTGAACGATTTTGAGACGAGCTTTCTCATTTTGTTCGTGCTGGGTTTGTGCGTGCGGCAGTTCGTTTCGCGCAGCAACACCCTGGGCATCCAGGCCATTTCCACGACGTTGTTCGGCTTGATGTATGTGCCGTGGCTGCTGAACTTCATCCAGAAAATCAATTTTTTCCCCGGCGTCGAAGGCAAATACTTTCTGCTCTACTTCATCCTCATCACCAAGTTCAGCGACATGGGCGCGTATATCGTCGGCTCGCTCATCGGCCGGCACAAGATGATCCCGCGCATCAGTCCCGGCAAGACATGGGAAGGTTTCGGCGGCGCCATCGTCGTCTCGACCGGAGCGAGTCTCGTGTTCGTGCATTTTCTTGGCGACCACATGGCGGGCATGAACTGGGTTCACGCCGTCGTGCTGGGCGTCATTTTGAGTTCGACCGCCGTCATCGGCGACTTGATTGAATCGCTGTTCAAACGCGAGGCGGGCGCGAAGGATTCGGGAAATATTTTACCCGGCATCGGCGGCATTCTGGATCTGCTCGACAGCCTGTTGTTCAACGCGCCGATCATGTATCTCTATTTGCGCCATGTTTTAACCAATCCTTAACGAGGCAATTGATGAACAACAAAGAAACAAAGCAACGAAGTTCAAAACTGAATTTCCCATCTTGGTTCCTTTGTTTCTTCGTTG